>JAJQIQ010000231.1 GCA_021199135.1 Clostridiales bacterium
AAGATGAAGATGTTGTCCGCGCCGACCTCCTCGTACATCTCGACGTTCGCGCCGTCCATCGTGCCTAGCGTGATCGCGCCGTTTAACATGAACTTCATGTTGGACGTGCCGGAAGCCTCCTTGGACGCGGTCGAAATCTGCTCGCTCACGTCAGCCGCGGCGAAGATGAGCTCCGCGTTGCTGACCTTGTAGTCCTCGATGAAGACGACCTTTATCTTCTGGTTCACCGCCGGGTCGGCATTTATCACGTCCGCGACGGAGTTTATGAGCTTTATCGTGTTCTTCGCATTGCGGTAGCCCGCCGCGGCCTTAGCGCCGAATATGAACGTCGTCGGGTAGAAGTCCATGTCCGGGTTCGCGCGGAGCTGGTTGTACAGGTCCATCACGTGCAGGATGTTCATCAGCTGCCTCTTGTACTCGTGGAGCCTCTTGACCTGCACGTCGAAGATGGAGTGCGGGTCCACGTCGATGCCGTTGTGCTCCTTTATGTACTTCGCGAGGCGGACCTTGTTCTGATATTTTATGTCCATCAGCTCCTTCTGGACTTTCTCGTCCTTCGCGACAGACAGGAGGTTTTCTATCTTCGAGAGGTCGGTCTCCCAGCCCGCGCCCGCATACTTCGTGACAAACTGCGCGAGGAGCGGGTTGCCGTGCGCGAGGAAGCGGCGCTGGGTGATGCCGTTCGTCTTGTTGTTGAATTTCTCCGGGAACAGCTCGTAGAAATCCTTGAGTTCCTGATTCTTAAGGATCTCGGTGTGGAGCCTCGCCACGCCGTTTACGGAGTAGCCCGCGCAGATCGCCATGTTCGCCATGCGAACCTGCCCGTCGTAGAGGATCGCCATCTTGCGGATTTTTTCCTCGTTGTCTGGATATTTTTCCTGTATCTGCAGGACGAAGCGGCGGTTTATCTCCTCGACGATCTCGTACACGCGCGGCAACAGCCTCTGGAATATCTCGATCGGCCACTTCTCGAGCGCCTCGGCCATGATCGTGTGGTTCGTGTAGGCGACGCAGTGCGTGGTGATGTCCCAGGCGTCGTCCCACTCGAGGCCCTCGTCGTCCACGAGCGTCCTCATGAGCTCCGCGACCGCGATTGTCGGGTGCGTGTCGTTCATCTGGAACGTCACTTTGTCCGGGAGCTCGTGCAGATCGGTGTGCGCCTTCTTGAAGCGCTCGAGCGCGCGCTGTATGCTCGCGGACACGAAGAAATACTGCTGCTTCAGGCGCAGCTCCTTGCCCTTGACGTGGTTGTCATTCGGGTAGAGCACCTCGACCAGGTTCCGCGCGAGGTTGTCCTGCTCGACAGCCTTCTCGTAGTCGCCCTGGTCGAACGAGTCGAGGCGGAACTCCTCCTTCGGCTGCGCGTCCCACATGATCAGCGTGTCGACGACATGGTTGCCGTAGCCGACGATCGGCATGTCGTAGGGGATCGCGAGCACCGACTGGTAGTCCACGTGCTTGAATGTAAGCTCGCCGTCCTCGTCGACGCTCTGCTCGACCCTGCCGCCGAAGCGGACCTCGTAGCAGTACTCGGGGCGGCGCATCTCAAACGGGTAGCCGTCCTTGAGCCAGTTGTCCGGCACCTCGACCTGGAAGCCGTCCACGATCTTCTGCTTGAACATCCCGTAGCGATAGCGGATGCCGCAGCCGTACGCCGCGTAGCCGAGCGTCGCGAGCGAGTCCATGAAGCACGCCGCAAGCCTTCCCAGGCCGCCGTTTCCAAGAGCCGGGTCTGGCTCCTGGTCCTCGATGACCGAGATGTCCAGGCCTATCTCCGCGAGCGCGTCCTTGACCTCGCCGTATGCGCCCATGTTTATGAGGTTGTTGCCGAGGGCGCGGCCCGTCAGAAACTCCATCGACATGTAGTAGACCACCTTCGGGTCGTCCCGCTCGATGACCTTCTGCGTCGCCAGCCACTCGTCCATGACGACGTCCTTTACCGCATGGGCGACGGCCTGGTATATCTCCTCCTGGCTCGCCTCCTCGAGCGTCTTTCTGTACGTCGAGCGCACGTCGTCCGTCACTGTCTTGATGAATTCCTTTTTGCTGAATACCCTATCTCTCACAATAATGTCCTCCTCTTCAGACCTTCTCTACCGAAAGCCTTACTGACTCGCCGTTTATGTTCCAGTCCTTCTCGTAGCCGCTGAGCTTATCGGGCGCGATATCTGTCGCTAGGACCTCCGAGGCGATCTCGCCGCCATGCCGCTCGAAGATGCCCCGGACCGTCTCGTCCGCGGAGTAGGAGACCGCGATGTGGTCCATGACCTCGAATCCCGCTTCCTTGCGCATCGTCTGGAGCTTGCTGACAAGCTCGCGGACGAAGCCCTCCTCGATGAGCTCCGGCGTCAGCTTTACATCCATGACGACCGTGACCGCCTGGTCCGCCTCGGCGACGAAGCCTTCGGCCTGTGTCATCTCGATGAGCAAATCCTCCTCCAATAATACAACGTCAGCCCCCGGAATGTCAAGTTTCAAGGCACCGTTTTCGCGCAGCTCTTCCATCGCCGCGTTGCCGTCGATATCCGAAAGGGCCTGCTTTATCTGCCCCAGTTGCTTGCCGTATTTCGGGCCTACGGTCCGAAGCTGTGGCTTTATGATGTAGTCCGTGTAGGCGGACACGTCGTCGGCAAACTCGACAGCCTTGACGTTGAGCTCGTCAGAGATGATGTCGATGTAGAAGCCCTCGAGCTTTTTCTCAGCCTTCACATACATCTTGCCTATCGGCTGGCGGTTCTTTATCGCCGCGCTGTTTCGGCAGGCGCGCCCCATCACCACGATCTTCAGCACCTCGTCCATCGCCTGCTCGAGCTTCTCGTCGATCAGCGACTCGTCCACCACGGGGAAGTCGCACAGGTGGATGCTCTCGGGCGCGCTCCCATCGATCGAGCAGACGATGTTTCTGTAAATCTCCTCGGTCATGAACGGGATCATCGGCGCGGCCGCCTTGCAGATCGTGACAAGCGCGGTGTACAGGGTCATGTACGCGCTGATCTTGTCCTGCTCCATGCCCTTCGCCCAGAAGCGCTCTCGGCAGCGGCGGACGTACCAATTGCTGAGGTCGTCAACGAACTCGTCGAGTGCGCGGGCCGCCTCGGGGATCCTGTAGTTTTCGAGGTTTTCGTCCACGGATTTTACCGTGGAATTTAATTTTGACAATATCCAGCGGTCCATGACCGTGAGCTTATCGTGCTCGAGCACGTACTGGCTTGCGTCGAACTGGTCGATCTCCGCGTAGAGCACGAAAAACGCGTAGGTGTTCCAGAGCGTCCCCATGAACTTGCGCTGCCCCTCCTGGACGAGCTTACCCGAGAAACGCTTGGGAATCCAAGGTGCGCTGGCAGTGTAGAAGTACCAGCGTATCGCGTCCGCGCCGTAGGTCGCGAGGGCCTCAAACGGATCTACCGCGTTGCCCTTGGACTTGGACATCTTCTGCCCGTTCTCGTCCTGGACGTGCCCGAGCACGATGACGTTCTCATACGGCGCCCGGTCAAAGAGGATCGTCGACTCCGCCATCAGCGAGTGGAACCACCCGCGCGTCTGGTCGACCGCCTCGGAGATGAACTGCGCCGGGAACTGCTGCTCAAACAATTCTTTATTTTCAAACGGATAGTGGTGCTGCGCGAACGGCATCGCCCCTGAGTCGAACCAGCAGTCGATGACCTCCGGCACGCGGCTCATCTCCTTTCCGCACTTCGGGCACTTGATCTTTACCGCGTCGATGTAGGGGCGGTGGAGCTCGACCTTGGCCGCCGACTCATCTCCCGAGAGCTCGGCCAGCTCCTTCCTGCTGCCAACGCAGATCTGATTTCCGCACTCGCACTCCCAGATGTTTAATGGCGTGCCCCAATAGCGGTTCCTCGAGATCGCCCAGTCCTGGATGTTTTCAAGCCAGTTGCCGAATCGGCCCGTGCCGATGGACTCGGGGATCCAGTTTACGGTGTTGTTGTTTTTAATGAGGTTATCCCGGACCGCGGTCTCGCGGATGTACCACGACTCGCGGGCGTAGTAGATGAGCGGCGTGTCGCACCGCCAGCAGTGCGGGTACTCATGTTCAAACTTCGGGTCAGCGAAGAGCTGGTTTCTCGATGCGAGCTCCTTTAACACCTCGGGGTCGGCCTTCTTCACGAAGAGCCCCGCAAACGGCGTCTCCTCGGTCATCTGACCCTTGCCGTCGACGAACTGCACGAAAGGCAAATCGTAGATGCGGCCGACGTTCGCGTCGTCCTCGCCGAACGCCGGGGCGATGTGGACGATGCCGGTGCCGTCCGTCATCGTGACGTAGGTGTCGCAGGTCACGTAGAAGCCTTTTTTCCCCTGCTTGTCCGCGCAGTCCTTCGCGCACTGATAGAGCGGCTCGTACTCCTTGCGCTCCAAATCCCTGCCGGTGTAGGTCTCAAGCACCTCGTAGGCCACCTTTCCCTCATCCGCGAGGCTCCCGAGCACCTGGTCGGCGAGCGCCTGCGCGAGGTAGTAGGTGTAGCCGTCCGCGGCCTTCACCTTTATATATGTGTCGTTCGGGTTCACGCAGAGGGCGACGTTTGACGGGAGCGTCCACGGGGTCGTCGTCCAGACGAGGAAGTAGGCGTCCTCCCCGACCGCCTTAAACCTCGCGATCGCCGAGCGCTCCTTGACGGTCTTGTACCCTTGGGCGACCTCCTGCGCCGAGAGCGGCGTCCCGCAGCGCGGGCAGTAGGGCACGATCTTAAAGCCCTTGTACAAAAGGCCCTTGTTCCAGATCTCCTTTAAGGCCCACCACTCCGACTCGATGAAGTCGTCGTCGTAGGTCACGTAGGGGTTGTCCATGTCCGCCCAGAAGCCGACCGTGCCGGAGAAATCCTCCCACATGCCCTTGTACTTCCAGACCGACTCCTTGCACTTTTTTATGAAGGGCTCGAGCCCGTACTCCTCGATCTGGTCCTTGCCGTCGAGCCCCAAGGCCTTTTCCACCTCGATCTCGACCGGGAGCCCGTGCGTGTCCCATCCCGCCTTGCGCGGGACGTATTTCCCCTTCATCGTCTGGAATCGCGGGATCATGTCCTTTATCGTGCGCGTCTCGACATGGCCGATGTGCGGCTTGCCGTTCGCGGTCGGCGGCCCGTCGTAGAACGTGTATGTCGGGCAGCCCTCCCTGATCTCCATCGATTTTTCAAATATGCCGTTCTCGCGCCAGAATTTCTCGACTTCCTT
>JAJQIQ010000243.1 GCA_021199135.1 Clostridiales bacterium
CTGCATCTTCGGCGATATCGTGTATACCCGAAGCACTTCCGCGACGATGTCCTGCGTCGCCCCGAGCTCCTTTATCGCCGCGTCCGAGTTGTCGCTCATGAACTGCTGTGCCGCCTCAGTGATCGCTTCCTCCTCGTCATCGGTGAGCGACACCCCATAGTCATCGGCGTGAGCCGAGAGCGTGTACATCGTGTGGAGCTCATCCATCACGGAGTCCTTTAATGATTCCTCCATCGTGGAGCCGTCCCCGTACAGGTCCTGCGACCAGACGTCGCTCCCGAAATATGACGTGTATGTGTCCTCGTAGCATGCCTGCATATAGCGGCAGTAGAAATTTGCCACGCCGAGCGTGACATCGACTCCGTCCGTGCTCGCTATGACTGCGCTCTTGTTTATGCCGCAGCCCGACAGTGTCGACACCCCGAGTGCCCCCGCCAGAAGCACGGCGGCAATCCTATTTTTCTTCATGATAACTGCTTTCCTCCCAGTCATGATAACTGCTATATTGGAGCGCAAAAATGCCCTCCATCAAAAGATAATACCACTAATCTTTTTTTCTGACAAGAATAAATTTATGTTTCCACGCATAATAACGAAAATATCTCTTCAAGCAAATCACGGAGCAGGTCGAGGATTTCGGCGTTTTTTCGCGATTCCTTCGCATTTTTCGCCCGGAGGTCGTATGTGAAATATGGCTGCTTGGCGTCCGCGGCAAATTTCATCCTCGGCGACTCGGCCTCGATGAGCTCCGGGATTTTTGCGGCATCTATCTTCGCGCGCTCAAACATATTTATGCGGAGAATGTCGTCGGCCTGCTTGATCTCGGTGATGTAAGCGCGGTGCGCCATCGCCTTGAGCTCCGCGATTGCGAGCAAGTTCATCACCGAAGCCGGCGGCTCGCCGAAGCGGTCGACGAGCTCCTCGGTCATCTCCTCGGACTCCTCCTCGGTCTCGATCTGTGCGATGCGCTTGTAGATGTCGAGCTTCTGGGTCTCGCTCGCTATGTAGTCGACCGGAATGTAGGCATCGGCCTTTATGTCGAGCGTCGTCTCGAAGCCCTCCTCGACGGCCTCGCCCTTGGCCTCCTTCACGGCCTCGTTCAGCATCTTGCAGTAGAGGTCGTAGCCGACCGCCTCCATGTGGCCGCTCTGCTCTGCCCCTAGGATGTTGCCCGCGCCCCGGATCTCCAGGTCGCGCAGCGCCACCTTGAAGCCGCTCCCGAGGTCGGAGTACTCGCGTATCGCGGCGAGGCGCTTCTCCGCCACCTCCTTAAGCATCTTGTTTCTTCTATACATAAGGAAGGCGTAGGCCGTGCGGTTCGACCGCCCGACGCGCCCGCGCAGCTGGTAGAGCTGGGAGAGCCCCATCGTGTCCGCGTCGTGGATTATCATCGTGTTGACGTTTGAGATGTCGAGGCCGGTCTCGATGATGGTCGTGGAGACGAGCACGTCGATCTCGCCGTTTATGAAGCGGTACATTATCTCCTCGAGCTGCCGCTCGTTCATCTGGCCGTGCGCATAGGCGACGTTCGCATCCGGCACGAGCGCCTGCACCCGCACCGTCGCCTCGCCGATGTCGCGGACGCGGTTGTAGACGTAGTAGACCTGGCCGCCCCGCGCGAGCTCGCGGTTTATCGCCTCGCGGACCATCTCCTCGTTGTACTCCATGACGTAGGTCTGGATCGGCACGCGGTCGAGCGGCGGCTCCTCGAGCACGCTCATGTCGCGGATTCCGACCAGGCTCATGTGGAGCGTCCTCGGGATCGGTGTCGCGGTCAGCGTCAGCACGTCCACGTTCGTCTTGAGCTTTTTTATCTTTTCCTTGTGCGTCACGCCGAAGCGCTGCTCCTCGTCGATGACTAAAAGCCCGAGATCCTTGAAGCCCACGTCCGCCGAGAGGATGCGGTGCGTCCCGATCACGATGTCGACTCGTCCCTTCTTTAAGTCCTCCGCCGTGTGACGTAATTCCGCCGCCGTGCGGAAGCGGCACATGAGGTCGATCCGCACCGGGAAGTCCTTCATCCGCTGGACGAACGTGTTGTAGATCTGCTGGGCTAGTATCGTCGTCGGCGCGAGGTACGCCACCTGCTTGTTCTCCTGCACCGCCTTGAACGCCGCGCGGATCGCGATCTCGGTCTTGCCGTAGCCGACGTCGCCGCAGATGAGGCGATCCATGATCTTTTTGCTCTCCATGTCGCGCTTAGTCGCCTCGATCGCGAGCACCTGGTCCTCGGTCTCCTCGAACGGGAACAGCTCCTCGAACTCCCTCTGCCAGACGGTGTCCGGCCCGAAGACGTAGCCGTCCTGCCGCTCCCGCGCCGCGTAGAGGTTCACGAGGTCCTGCGCGATCTCCTTCACCGCGCCGCGGACCTTGGTCTTCGTCTTCGTCCACTCCTGCCCGCCGAGTCGGTTGAGCTTGGGCTTCTTTGCGTCCTTGCCCGCGTATTTCTGGATCATCTCGAGCTGGGTCGCCAGTATATAGAGGTTCGAGCCGCCCGCGTACTCGATCTTTATGTAATCCTTGGTCTTGCCCTCGACCTCGATTTTTTCTATCCCTTTGTAGATCCCGAGGCCGTGGTTCTCGTGGACGACGTAGTCGCCTACGGAAAGGTCGTTGAAGCTCTGGATCTTCTCGCCCTCGTAGGTCCGGTGCCGCCGCTTTTTCTTCTTCTCGCCGCCGAAGATGTCGGTCTCCGTTATCACCGAAAAGCGCAGCTCCGGGTACTCAAAGCCCCGGTGGACCTTGCCGTAGCAGGCCATGACCTGCCCCGGGAGGAGCTCGTGGTCGTAGTCCTCGGTGTAGAAGCAGTTAAGCCCCTCGTCCAAAATGTCCTGCGCAAGCCTCTGCGCGCGGGTGCGCGAGCCCGAGAGCAGGATGACGCGATAGCCATTTTTCTTGTAATTTTTCAGGTCCTTTATGAGGAGCTCGAAGCTGTTGTTGTAGGAGGAGACGCTCTTCGCCTGAATGGAGAACGCGCCCTTTTGCGAAAGCCCATAGGCTCGTGCGTCGAGCGCACAGAGCGAGACGCAGGAATATTTCCCGAGCTGCCCCATGACCTCGGAAAATCCTAGGAGCTCGCGCATCTGCCCGGGCAGGATGTAGCCCTTCTCGAGGCGCTGCTCCATGCTCTGCGAGAATTCCTCCTCTGTCTGCTTGCCCCTCTCCGTCCCGTGGCCGAGCTCGTCGAAAAGCACGATGGTCTCCTCCGGTGGGAAATAGCCGAGGAGCCCGACCCGCTCCTCGCAGAAATACGAGAGGTAGGCGTCCAT
The DNA here is from genome assembly GCA_021199135.1 of Clostridiales bacterium. Classification (GTDB taxonomy): domain Bacteria; phylum Bacillota; class Clostridia; order Lachnospirales; family Lachnospiraceae; genus Roseburia. Next base: position 3,270 of record JAJQIQ010000243.1, read on the forward strand.
CCCCGCCGTCACGGAAAGCTCCCCCCACTCCTCCGCAAGCTCCTGCGCCGCGGAGAGTGCGCGGTGCGCCTCCTCGGTCTTCATCTGTTTTCTCAGTTCATCGGAAAATTTTTCTGCCTCGTCGAGAAGATTCTTTATCCCCGCGTCGCGCTGCGCGTCGCTAAGCACGAGCTCGCAGGCCGGGTAGATCACGATCTCGTCGAGGTTTTCGATAGATTTCTGGCTCTCCACGTCAAACGTGCGGACCGTGTCTACCTCGTCGCCCCACATCTCGATGCGGACGGGGTTCTCCTCGGTCAGCGGGAAGACGTCCAAAATCCCGCCGCGGATCGCGAACTGGCCGATGTTCTCGACCTGGTACTCCTTCTCGTAGCCCATGCGGATGAGCTCCGCCGAGAATTTCTCGAGGTCGAGCTCATCCCCGGGCGCGACACGCCGCAATTTATCAAAAAGCATTGCCGCCGGGGGCATCGTGTTCATCAGCGCGTCAAAGGTCGTGACGATGGCCGCCCCGCCCTCCCCGTGCATCGCCGCAAGCGCGCAGATCCGCTCCGCCGTCAGCACGTTGCCCCTGATGTCCGCCTGGTAGAAGAGCACGTCCTTCGCCGGGTAGTAGGCCGCGGACGGCTCGAAGAAGCGGTAGTCCTCGCAGAGCTCCCTCGCGCGCTGCTCATTGGGCGCGACAATAAGGCGGTACTTCGCGCTGCCGCCTAGTGTGTGCATCATATGCGGTTTCTGGGCGTCGATGCATCCCGTGACCGAGACGAGCCCCGGCCCGCGCGCCATCGCGCCCGTCAGCTCCTCGTACCCGCCGAACTCCTCCAGCGGCTCCTCAAATGCCCTCAACTTTCGCTACCTCTATGCCTCATCGCTGCCGCCCTGACTTTCGTCGGCCTCCTGCTGCTTTTCCCTCTTCTCTTTCTTCTCCTTCTTCTCGTTGAACTGGTTCATCGCCGCGTCGATCCGCCCCTGCACGACCATCGCCGCCGCCTCAACCGCGCGGCCTATCGCCTCGTCGACAAGCTCCCTCTCCTGCTGCGAGAAATGCCCGAGCACATGGTCCTTTAGGTCCCAGCCCGCGGGCTTGCCGCCGACGCCTATCTTTATCCGCGCAAAGTCCTGCGTCCCGAGGTGCGCGATGATGTCCTTGATGCCATTGTGCCCGCCGGCGCTGCCCTTCTTCCTCAGGCGGATGTTGCCCGGCTCGAGGCTTATGTCGTCAAATATCACGAGCAGGTCCGTCGTGGGGTCTGCCTTATAATAGTGCACCGCCTCGCCGACGCTCTCGCCGCTTAAGTTCATGTATGTAAGCGGACAGAGCAGCATGACCGGCACGCCCTCGATGACGCCCTTGCCGCACTGCGCCTTGTGCTTTAAAAAATCCATGCCGATCCCGTACCGCTCCGCAATGGCCGACACCGCGTCGAACCCGACGTTGTGCCGCGTCCCCTCGTATTCCCTCCCCGGATTCCCCAGCCCCGCGATAATGAACATCTCCAGCCTCCCCTCGCCCCAGCGGGGCGAATTTCTTTCTTCATATGATTATAAGCGCATTTACGGTTTCCGTCAAAACATTTTTACATACTAAAAGGGCGCTGCGGAAACTCCGCGGCGCCCTGCACACATCAACATTTGCCCCCACCCTTGCCTTAAATCTGCTGCTCTTCGTCCACGATCTGCTGATACTTCTCCAGGATCAGGCTCTGGATGCTCTCGCGCGTGGCGGAGTTGATCGGGTGCGCGATGTCGCGGTACTCCCCGTCACTCGCCCTGCGACTCGGCATCGCGATGAACAGCCCCTTGTCCCCGTCGATGACCTTGATGTCGTGGACGACAAACTCGTCATCGATCGTGATGGAGACGAC
>JAJQIQ010000066.1:0-8715 GCA_021199135.1 Clostridiales bacterium
ATACGCTCCTCGGCGCGCTGCTTCGCAGCCTCCGCGCGGGAGACGTCGATCTCGTCCGGCCACTCCGCGACCTCCGCGAGCAGCGTCACCTTCTCGCCCAGGATCTCGGCAAACCCCGCGTGGACCGCGGCGTATTTCTCCTCCTCGCCCAGGTGGATCGTGACGATTCCGGGGGAGAGCACCGTCGTCAGCGGGATGTGGTGCTTGTACACGCCGATGTCGCCGCTTGAGGTCGTAAACTCGATCATGTCCGCCTCGCCGGTGTAGAATACGCGGTCGGGCGTGATGATCTCTACATTGAAAGTGTTGCTCGTCTCTGCCATACGACCCCTCCTACTTCATGCGGGCGCGTACTTCGTCGATGGTTCCTGCGTTCAGGAAATAGCTCTCCGGGATGTCGTCGTGCTTGCCCTCCATGATCTCCTTGAAGCCGCGTATCGTCTCGGAGATCGGGACGTACTTGCCATCCGTGCCGGTGAACTGCGTCGCCACGAAGAACGGCTGGGAGAGGAAACGCTGGATCTTCCTCGCGCGGTTTACGGTGAGCTTGTCGTCCTCGGAGAGCTCGTCCATGCCGAGGATCGCGATGATGTCCTGAAGCTCCTTGTACTTCTGGAGAATCTCCTGCACGCCTCGCGCGACCTCGAAGTGCTCCTGCCCGACAATGCGCGGGTCGAGGATGCGGGATGTCGAGCCGAGCGGGTCGACCGCCGGGTAGATGCCGAGCTCGGCGATGGAACGCTCGAGAACCGTCGTCGCGTCGAGGTGCGCGAACGTCGTCGCCGGCGCCGGGTCTGTCAGGTCATCGGCCGGCACGTATACCGCCTGGACCGACGTGATTGATCCATTCTTTGTCGATGTGATGCGCTCCTGAAGCGCGCCCATCTCGGTCTGCAGCGTCGGCTGGTATCCAACTGCGGAAGGCATGCGCCCGAGCAATGCGGAAACCTCCGAGCCTGCCTGCGTGAAACGGAATATGTTGTCGATGAAAAGGAGCACGTCCTTGCCGCCCCTGTCGCGGAAGTACTCGGCCATCGTAAGCCCCGAGAGGCCGACGCGCATACGCGCCCCTGGCGGCTCGTTCATCTGCCCGAACACCATCGTCGTCTTGTCGATGACGCCCGACTCCTTCATCTCGTAGTAGAGGTCGTTGCCCTCGCGGGTGCGCTCGCCTACGCCGGTGAACACTGAGTACCCGCCGTGTTCGGTCGCGATGTTGTGGATAAGCTCCTGGATGAGGACCGTCTTTCCGACGCCCGCGCCTCCGAACAGCCCAATCTTTCCGCCCTTCTGGTACGGGCAGAGCAAATCGACGACCTTGATCCCGGTCTCGAGCATCTCCTGCGATGTCGCCTGCTCCTCGAATGTCGGCGCCGGCCTGTGAATCGGCCACCTCTCCTCTGTCTTCGGCGGGTCAATCTCGTCGATCGGCTCGCCGAGCACGTTGAACATCCTGCCCAGCGTGTTCTCGCCGACCGGCACCGAGATCGGGCCGCCCGTCGCTATCGCGTCCATGCCTCGGACAAGACCGTCCGTCGGCCCTAACGCGATGCACCTTACGGTATCGTCACCCAGATGCTGCGCGACCTCGACGTACAACTCCCCGCCGTCCTTCAGCGGAACCCTGATTGCGTCGTTGATCTCGGGCAGATGTCCCTCCGGATACTTGATGTCCAGGACGGCACTGATAATCTGTGTGATCTTACCTACATTGTTATCTGCCATGTCAATTCTCCTTATTGAAAAGTATCAATTTCATTCAATAGCGTTAGCACCAGCTATGATCTCCGTGAGCTCCTGCGTGATTGAGCCCTGGCGCGCGCGGTTGTACTTGAGCGACAGGTCCTCGATCATGTCCTCGGCATTGCTCGTCGCGGAATCCATCGCCTGCATCCTCGCGCCGTTCTCGCTGGCGACCGCCTCGACCAAAGCCCCGTAGAACAGGCTCGTCACATACTTCGGGATGATCTCGTCGAGCGCCTCCTCCTCGTTCGGCTCGTAGTTCATGAGCACCTTCGAGGATGCGTCGGGAGCCGCGTCCGCCTTTGCGTCAGCTTTCTCGTCCTCCCCGCTCTTCTTCACGTCGTCGATCCCCTCCGTGTCGATCGGCAGGAGCCTTATCAGCCTCGCCTCCTGGCTCACGGTGTTCTTGAAGTGCGTGTAGGCGAGGTAAATCTCGCCGACCTCGCCCGAGGTGAAGGCGTCGAGCACCTGCTTGCACAGCGCGGACGCATCCGGGTACGTCGGGGCCTCGATGATGTCCGAGGCGTCCTCGGTGATGCGGTAGCCCCTGTGGGCCAGCGCCTCCGCGCCCTTGCCGCCGACCGCGTAGATGTCGAGGTCGTCCTTTTCGAAATCGCTGCCCGTGATGAGCTTTACGATGTTTGAGTTGTAGCCGCCCGCCAAGCCGCGGTTTGACGTGATGACCACGACCGCCTTCTTCTTGGAATCTCCGGCCTTAAGGTATGGGTGGTCGATATTGCCGCTCTTTGAGAGCATGGAACTCACCGTGCGGTACATATAGTTGAAGTACGGGTCGGTCGACTCCGCGCGGTTGCGCGCCTTCTGCAGCTTTACCGTGGAGACGAGCTTCATCGCCTTCGTGACCTGCTGCGTGCTCTGAATGCTGTTTTTCCTGCGTTTGATCTCGCGCATGGAAGCCATTTTACCACCTGCTTTCTATCACTTGAGGAAATCGGCCTTGCATTCCTCGATGGCCTTCGCCAGCTTGCCGTCCGTCTCCTCGTCGATCACCTGGGTCTTTAAAATCGACTCGGGGATCTCCGGGTACTTCGTGTCGATGTACGAAAACAGCTCGCCCTCGAACCGAAGGATGTCAGCCACGGGAATGTCGAGCAGGTATTTGTTCGTCGCAGCGTAGATGATGATGATCTGCTTCTCGACCGGCATCGGCGCATACTGCGGCTGCTTTAGGACTTCCTGGATGCGCTCGCCCTGTGCGAGGCTCTCCGCCGTCTCCGCGTCCAGCTCTGAGCCGAACTGCGCGAACGATGCGAGCTCGCGGTACTGCGCCAGCTCCACGCGGATGGGCGCCGCGATCTTCTTCATCGCCTTGATCTGCGCCGCGCCGCCGACGCGGGACACCGAAAGGCCCGCGTTTATCGCCGGGCGGAAGCCCGCGTTGAACATCTCCGTCTCGAGGTAGATCTGGCCGTCCGTGATGGAGATGACGTTCGTCGGTATGTATGCGGAAACGTCGCCCGCCTGCGTCTCGATGATCGGGATCGCGGTGAGCGAGCCGCCGCCCATCTCGTCCGAAAGCCGCGCCGCCCTCTCGAGCAGGCGTGAGTGCAGGTAGAAGACGTCGCCAGGGTACGCCTCGCGGCCAGGCGCGCGCTTGAGCAGAAGCGAGAGGGTACGGTACGCGGTGGCGTGCTTGCTCAAATCATCGTAGATTACGAGCACGTCCTGTCCGTTCTCCATCCACTCCTCGCCGATGGCGCAGCCCGAATACGGGGCAATGTACTGCAGCGGGGCCATCTCGCTCGCGGTCGCCGCGACGACCGTCGTGTATGCCATCGCGCCGTACTCCTCGAAGGTCTTTACGATCGTGGCGACCGTCGATGCCTTCTGGCCGATGGCGACGTAGATGCACTTCACGCCCTTGCCCTTCTGGTTAATGATCGTGTCGACTGCGATCGCGGTCTTTCCTGTCTGGCGGTCTCCGATGATGAGCTCGCGCTGTCCGCGTCCGATCGGGATCATCGAGTCGATCGCCTTGATTCCTGTCTGAAGCGGCGTGTCGACCGACTTCCTCAGGATGACGCCCGGCGCGACGCGCTCGATCTGGCGGAACTTGTCGGACTCGATCGGCCCTTTTCCGTCTATCGGCTGCCCGAGGGCATTCACGACGCGCCCCAGGAGCGCATCCCCGACCGGCACCTCGACGACGCGTCCCGTCGTCTTTACCGTGTCGCCCTCGTTTATGTTTCTCTGGGAACCGAGCAGTACGGCGCCCACGTTGTCCTCCTCGAGGTTTAAGACCATGCCGTAGACCTCTCCGGGGAACTCCAGCAGCTCTCCCTGCATCGCGTTCTCCAAGCCGTGGATGCGGGCGATGCCGTCCGCCACCTGGATGACGGTGCCGACGTCCGCCACCTCGAGCTCGGAGGCATATCGTTTAATCTGCTCCTTGATGACGGAGCTGATCTCTTCTGGTTTTAAATTCATGGAGCGCATTCACCTACTTTCAACTGTATTTGTGACAATTCACGGGTCAGGCTGCGCAGCTTGGTGCGGATGCTGCTGTCCACGACCCTGTCCCCGATGCGGATCACCATGCCGCCTATGAGCCCCTTGTCGACGTCGAAGTGCATCTCAAACTTCTCGTACTTCGTCGTCTCGAGAAGGCGCGACTCGACAGCCGACTTCTGCGCAGCCGTAAGCTCCGCCGCCGAAGTGACATAGGCCGTGCCGATGTTCTTGTACGCCTTGACGCGGTCGAGGAAATATGAAAACACCGACTGCATCTCGCCGTAGTGGTCCTTCTCCACGACCATCCGCATGAGGCCGACCAGATCCTTGGAGACCCGTCCTGAAAAAATATCTTCTATGAGCTTAATCTTCTCTTCCTTGACGATCTTAGGATGGTTCATGAGCAGGGTCAGCTCCTCGTTCTCGCGCAGTGCCTCGGAGACCGCGGTGACCTCCTCCTGCAATGTGTCGAGCGTCTGCTCCTCCACCGCCAATTCAAACAGCGCATCGCCATAGGTCTTTGATACTAGCTTAGCCATGTCGACTCACCCATCTCTTTCAGCGTCTCGTCAACGAGCGTGCTCTGAATCTCAGTGTCAATGGACGCGGCGACAACCTTCTGCGCCATCATCGAGGCGATGAGAATCATCTCCTGCTTGACGTCGTCCATCGCGTGCTTCTTCTCGAGCTCCGCCTCCTCCTGCGCCCTCTTTATGATGCGGGAGGCTTCCTCCTTCGCCTCGTCGACAATCTTGGCCTCGTTCTTAAGGGCTTTCTGCCTCGCCTCGGCGAGGATCTCCTCGGCCTCCTTGTCAACGGACTGCAGCTTTGCCTCGTACTCCGCCTTGAGCGCGTCCGCGCTCTCGAGCTCCTCCTTCGCGGAATTGATCTCGTTCTCAATCCGCTCCTGCCGGCCTTTCAAGAACTTGCGGGCCGGGTTGAACAGGAGGTAGCTCATCAGAAGAAAGAGGACGAACACTGCTATCGCTAGCAGCATCGCGTCAAAAAGGAGCTGAGCGTCAAGATTGAATAAAAATGTCTGTTCTGCTAACAACAATCTCTTACTCTCCTTTCACCTGTCTTTTCGACAACTGTCCCCCTCTTTATCCAAGCGGATGCACGAAGAGCAGCAGCAGCGCGACGACGAGTCCGTAAAGTCCTGTCGTCTCAGCGACCGCCTGCCCCAAAAGCATCGTCGACATGATCTCGCCCCTGGCGCCCGGGTTGCGTCCAACTGCGGACGCGCCGTGACCAGCCGCGATACCTTGTCCAATACCAGGTCCGATACCGGCGATAACCGCCAGCCCGGCGCCGATTGCGGAACATGCCCTGATTAAATCCTGTCCTGAAATATCCATAATTAAAAGTCCTCCTAAATAATATTGAATTGAAAGTGCTTGGTTGACGGGTTGCGTTGCTTAATTAAATCGTAATTTAATTATTTGATAATCCTCCGATTGCTCGGAAAGGACTAGTCATCCGTATCGCAAGCCTGCGTGACGTAAGTCATCGTCAGCATGCAGAAGACGTATGTCTGTATCGCCCCCGAGAAGAGGTCGAAATAGACATGCAGGGCCGCCGGCCATGCGAATGCGATGATCCGCAGGAGCCCGTACACGAGCGCCATGATGACCGTGCCGGAGAGCACGTTCGCGAACAAACGCAGCGACAGTGAAACCGGGACCGCGATCTCGCTGATGAGGTTGATCGGGAACCAAATCGGGAGCCACGGCGGAAGCGGCGACGTCATGTCCTTCCAGATCGTCGATATCTTCTGGTGCCTGAACTTGTTGATCCACACCATGAAGAACGTGATCAGCGCGAGCGCGAGCGTCGTGCCGTAGTCGGCGGTCGGCGGGCGCAGGCCGAAGAGCCCGGAAATGTTGCTCAGCAGGATGAATATGAATATCGTGCTGATGTAGTTCACGAAAGTCGGAGCCCACTTGCCCATCGTGCCCTTGACCATGTTGTCGAGCATCTCGACGATCAGCTCGATGATGTTCTGGAAACCGTCGGGGACGTCCGTCGCCTTCTTCATCTTGCGGTTCGCGACAATCGCGAAGATTATCATGATCGCCATGACGATGAGGATGCAGACGTGGCTCGTCGTGATCCACACCTCCTGCCCGAAGAAATTGATCGAGAATATCCCGTGTATCATGAAGTCGATGTTGTCCGTGTTGATTTCCATGAGTATTGCCTGATTCACAGTATCACCTCCTTGCGTGCTGGCGCCGTACGTCAGGCCGCGCCATTATTTCCCGCCGCCGTATCCGGCAGCACCATTAAATCTTGTTTCTTGAACCTGCCTATAATTTTCCCAATGACTGGCTGCATATAGGCCGATATCTTAAGCCCCAGCACCCCTAAGAATGCCATGAGCAGATTTCCGAAATTGAAGAACCCGAGCGCGAAGAACAGCACCGCCACCACCGCGTACCGCAGCAGCGACCTCGCTATGACCCTGCGGTTTGCGCGCTTGCCCTCGCCGCCCGATGCGACCGCGTCGTATATGACCGTCGCGAGGTTTATCGCCATCCCGACCGCTATCGCGACCCCGTACCACAGGCCGATCGAGTAGCTCAATTTATCACTTACGAACCACACGCCCACGAGCTCTATGACGGCCCCGTATAAGATTATGCCGCCGACCAGCCCGGGCAGTGCGTCATTTATCCTTCTTAACATCCTCTGCGCTCCCGTCGCCTTTCTTGCTCCCATGCAGGAACTTCTTTGACATCTTGTATACGCTAGTGCAGCCCGCCAGCGCCCCGACGAAGAAAAACGGGATCATCATCCAGTCGATCCCCAGCCGCCTCCCCAGCCACACGCCGAAGATGGAGCATACGAATATCGGGACTATCATGTTTATGCTAAACTGCAATATCAGAAACAGCGCGTCCGTGACCGGGCGCCTGTCAATCTTTTTCATCCCGCGCCTCCTCGGCCTGCCTTGATAGTTTTATCTAATCGTGATTTAACTTTTGTCATGATCCTGCTTCGAGCTTGTATATTTGTTAAATCCTGATTTAATTTTACAGTTTTATGCTTATTTCGCGCCCTGTGTGCTCATATCGCCTCACCGTAACTCCAGCTGCCTTAAGCATCTTCTTCGACGCCACGACGCCGATCGTGTCCGCGTACTTGTCGTCGTCGTAGACGACCTCGCGTATGCCGCACTGGATGATTGCCTTCGCGCACTCGTTGCACGGGAACAGCGTCACATATAGCGTCGCCCCCTCGAGGCTCCCGCCGCGGTAGTTAAGTATCGCGTTCAGCTCGCCGTGCGCCGCGTAGAGGTATTTGTTGTCCTCGCCGTCGCGCGACCAGGGAAAATCGTCGTCGGAGCAGCCCACCGGGAAGCCGTTGTAGCCCATCGAGAGGATCTTGTGCTTGTCGCTGACGATGCACGCCCCGACCTGCGTGTGCGGGTCCTTCGAGCGCATCGCGGAGAGCAACGCGACCCCCATGAAATATTCGTCCCAGCTTATGTAATCCTGCCGTTTCGTGACATCCATCTGCATTTCCTCTATATTATTATGCTAATCCGCATCGGCATCTTCGCCGTTTAAAATGTGTGCGAGCTTCCGAAGCGACTTGCGCAGCGTCTCGTAGCACAGACCGTAGGCCTGGAGCGTGCTCCCGTATGGGTTTATGATCTCAAGCTCATCGCCGACGAACTCCGTGAGGACCGCGACGTGTACCTGCGAGGCGTTCTCGTAGGTCTCGAGAATCTTCTCGCACTGCTGCGCTTCCATCGTGAGCACCAGCGTGCCGTCGGTCAGGTCGTCCTCGGAGAGCTGGACGGAGGTAAAGCCCTCCATCTCGATGCCGTTGCTGATGAGCACAGCCTCGGCCTTCTGGTTGATGGGCTCCGGGAAAAGCACCACCAGCCCGCGGCACAGTATCTCTACCGGATGGCTCAGGGTGAAATCCCCGAATATCCCGGCGGCCATCGCCTCGCGGCCCGTGCCCGTCTGGGATACAAATATTATCTTGTTATATTCCATATCTCTTTCCTTATTTATCTGTATTACGTCCGCCCGCGTGGACAATGCGTTGCCCCGCCGCCTTGAGCATGCGGTTCATCACGGCCTCGCGGAGCGTCCCGAAATCGGACTGTTCCGCAAAAATCACATCCACGCCCAGCTCGTCGCAGCGCCGCAAGATGCGGTAAAGCTGCCTCGCGGCCTCTTCTCCATCGCCCCGCCGACCAATCGCAAGCACCACGTCCGCAGCGTAGGCTCCCGCCGTCTCGTCGGAGGCGATGACCGCGACCTTTTCTCCTGCTGCCCGTGCGGCCTGCGTCATCCCGGCAATCTCACGGACCACGGCATCTGCCGTCCCGTCCACGATAGTCATCTGCGCCTTGGGAGCGTAGTGCCGGTACTTCATCCCCGGGGCCTTCGGCCTTATCGCGCCGCCAGGATTTTTCAGGGCCGGGTCAAGCTCGACATCCATCCCGAGCACGTCGGAGAGCATCTTGCCGGTGATGAATCC
>JAJQIQ010000066.1:8815-17587 GCA_021199135.1 Clostridiales bacterium
CAGCACCATCGTCAGCGGCCCCGGCCAGAACTCATCCGCAAGCTTCCCAGCCTCCGGCGGAACATCAACCGCGATTTTCGACAATTCTGAAAATTCTGCAATGTGCACAATCAGAGGGTTGTCCGAGGGACGCCCCTTCGCCGCGTATATCGCCGCCGCCGCTTCCGGGCGAAACGCATCGCCGCCCAGCCCGTACACGGTCTCTGTGGGGAATGCGACGAGCTCGCCCGCCGCTATCAGCCTTCCGGCCTCCGCCATCACGGCGGAATCCATGGCCTGCGGGTCTATCTTTTCTATCCTAGTCTTCATATTTTCACGCCTGACGTAGCAGTCATCCAAAGCGTCAGCAATTTTGAGGCAAAATGACCGATACAATCACAGAAACCATTATACAAGAAATCTAATTCCGTGTCAATCCACGCCGCAAAGTTTGTGCAATTTTACAAGAGATTAGTGCCCGCGCGGCAGCGTCACGGAGAACGTGGTGGCGGACTCGTCGCTGGTCACGGCGACGCTGCCGCCGTGGAGCGCGACGATGCAGCTTACGATCGCAAGGCCGATGCCGTTGCCCTCGGAGGCGTGGGAGGTGTCGCCCTGGTAGAATTTGTTCATTATGAAAGGAAGGTCCTTCTCGGGGATCGGCGCGCCGGAATTTTTTATCTCGACCACGAGCACGTCGCCCCCGTCGCGCTTCTCGGGGCGGATTCCGACCTCGACCTCGCCGCCCTCCGGCGAGAACTTCACCGCATTGTCGAGGAGGTTCGTCCAGACCTGGGACAGCAGGTCCTCGCTCGCGACGATATCATACTCCATGAACGCCGCGGACGGCGTGACATGCTTTTTCTCCATCCTCCCCTGAAGCATGAGGATGCAGCGGCGCAGCTGCTCGGAGAGGTTGTACTCCTTGGTGTCCGAGAGGATCTCCTGGTGCTCGACTTTCGTGAGGTTGAGCACGTTCGTCGCCATCGCCGAGAGCCGCCCTGACTCCTCCTCGATGACGTCGAGGTATTCCATCCGCTGCTCCTCGGTTAAATTTCCGCGCTTTAGGAGCTTCGCGAATCCCAGTATCGAGACGATCGGCGTCTTGAACTCATGCGAGAAATTGTTGATGAAGTCCGAGCCCGACTGCACGCTCTGCTCAAGCTGACAGGCGAGCTTGTTGAAGCTCTCGGAGACATCCCGCCCGATCGACATTCCCCTCTCGGGGAGACGCGTGTCAAACTTGCCCTCGGCGAGCTGGTTCAGGCCGCGGATCAGCCTGCCCGCCATACGCGCCGGGATGTGCCCGATCAGAAACGACACCACGACGCCCAGGCCGATGCTCGCGATCGCGATGACGACGAGCAGAACCTTCACGCCACTGCCCACGAAGTTTCCCTGAGGACTCAGGATTCCGCTGTTAAACAGGAAAAACATGATGCCGGCCGTGAGAAACATCGTCAGCGCGAACACGATGAACGCAAGCAGCGAGAAAAAGAGCATCAAAAAAATCCCAACTCTTTTACTTCTCTGATCAACGCTTTTGCATTTATTAAATTTAGATTTATTTTTTGTCATACATGCCTCACCGCCTTGTACCCGAGACCCCTCACGGACTCTATCGAAAACTCGTCCCAGCCCTCGAACCTCCTGCGCAGCCGCCCGATGTGGACCGTGACGGTCTCCCAGCCGGTCTCGCTGTCCGCGCCCCAGATCTCGTCCATCAGCTGAATCCGCGTGAATATTTTGTCCGGGTAGGACAAAAGCTTGTACAGAAGCTGAAATTCTTTCTGCGGCAATTCTATTCTCTCGTCGCCGCGCGTCACGGTCAGCGAGTCGTAGTCGAGCACCACGTCGCCGACGACGATTTTCCGGTCGCTCGCGATTTTCGCCCGCCGCAGGAGCGCCTTTATCCTAAGGAGCATCTCCTCATCGTCGACGGGCTTGGTCATGTAGTCGTCCGTCCCCGCGCGGAAGCCCTTGCGCCGGTCCTCGGGCAGCTGCTTCGCCGAGACCATGAGGATCGGGATCTCGCTGTCCGTCTCGCGGATGAGCTCCGTCAGCTCGTAGCCGTCCATCCCGGGCATCATTATGTCGAGCACGATGAGGTCCATGTGCTCGTGATCCATCGCATCGAGCGCCGCCTCCGCGTCCGCCGCCGTCGTGACCTCGTACTGCTCCGCCTCGAGCACCGCCCTCATGAGCATCCGCGTGTGCTTGTCGTCATCCACCACTAAAATATGAAACATGGCCGCTCCCTCCAAAATATTTCCAATTATATCACATAATGTATAAAAAATTTCTTAAAATTGAGGTTGTGCCTTGAATTTTGCTAACGGGGGTGATATTATCCTTAACGCGGTTAGCAAAAAGGAGGCGCCAGATGGACTACGAGACGATGGCGGAGGAACTGCTGATGATCCACGCCAAACTGAACCGGGCGAAGTTCAACGAGCAGATGCGAGGGTTCACGCAGGGCGAGCTGTATGCGCTCGGATATCTCAACGAAAACGGAAAACGAGCCTACCCGAAGGACATCAGCAAGGCAATGCTCGTGAGCTCGGCGCGGGTCGCGGTCATCATAAACCACCTCGAGAAGAAGGGCTGTGTGCAGCGAATCGCCGATCCGTCCGACAGCAGGAAGACGGTCGTCGTGATGACGGATGCAGGCGAAAAAATGTATTCCGATAAGCAGCGCGAGGTCATCCGCTCCGTCGTGGAGGCGCTGAAAAAATTAGGGGAACATGACGCGCAGGAGCTCCTGCGCATTCGTAAAAAAATGATACCATAGGGAACAAAAGCAAATTAAGGAGGATAAATCTCATGGCAAGGGTCCAGGTTTCAAGCAGAAAGAGAATGCTCATTTTTGTCAACATAGTCATAAGCTGCATCGCCTCGTCGCTGCTTGCGACGGCGCTCTCTACGGCGCTGCTGCCAATCGCGACAGATTTAAACGTCTCCGTCACGACCGGACAGTGGCTGACCAGCGGCTACTCGCTGATGATGGCAATCGTCATGCCGCTCTCGGCGTTTCTGATCTCGCGTTTCCCGACGAAGCGGCTGTACAGCGGAGCGATTTTGCTCTTTCTCGCAGGGCTTGCTGTCTGCGCACTCGCGGTCAACTTCCCGATGATGATGGTCGGGCGGCTCATGCAGGCAGCGGGCGGCGGAGTCCTGACCTCTATGGCGCAGGTCATAATACTTACGATTTTCCCGGAGGAACAAAAAGGCTCGGCGATGGGCTGGTACGGCCTTGCAATCGGCGCGGCGCCGGTCATCGCCCCGACGCTCGGTGGAATCCTTGTGGACACGCTCGGCTGGCGGGCAATATTCGTCTGCTCGTTCGTCATCATGCTTGTTTCTTTCATATATTCACTGCTTGTATTTGAAAACGTGCTCGACAACGAAAAGAAGAAATTCGATGTCGCTTCATTTATAATGAGCGCGCTGGCATTCGGCGGCATTACGCTCGGCATCGGCAACATCGGAACCTACGGCGCGGCGAGCGTCCAGTTTTTGCTGCCCCTCATCGTCGGCGTCGTCTTCGCGGCGATATTCTCGGTGCGCCAGCTGCACCTCGACGTCCCATTCCTCGACATCAGCATCCTAAAGGACAAGGATTACGCGATAAGCGTCATCGGCAGCATGCTCCTATACTTCAACGTCTATGGCGGGACGGTCATCCTGCCGCTCTATGTCGAGCAGGCACTAGGGATGAGCGCGACGATTGCGGGGCTGATCACGCTCCCCGGCTCGCTCGTCTCGGCGATCGTAAGCCCGTTCGCCGGGAGGATTTACGACAAGGTCGGGATGAGGATACTGTTCATAATCGCCTCCATCCTGCTCATCATCAGCAACGGAATGATGTGCTTCGTGACGCTCGACGTCGGGCTGTGGGTCGCAGTCATATTAAACATCACGCGAAACATCGCGACAGCGTGCCTGCTGATGACGCTCGTCACATGGGGCGCAAGCACCGTCAGCATCAATAAGACCTCGCACGCGACCGCGCTTCTGACCTCGCTTCGGACAATCGCGGGCTCCATAGGCACCGCAGTCTTCGTCGCGATAATGACAATGGTCTCCACCGGCGCGGCGGCCTCCGTGTCCGAGTCGAGCGCGTCGATGCGCGGCGTGAACATGGCATTCCTCGGAATGTTCATCTCCGACATCGTGCTCTTTATCATCGCGCTGCTCGGCACACGAGACGCGACGAAGAAAAAGCCGAAAACCGCGACAGCATAGGAAATTTTCTTCAACGGTTGCGCAAAATAATAATAAATGCTATGATGAGGCTAAAGTATTTCGACCCCATAACTTTATTATATATTATAGAAGAAAGCGAGACGCCATGCACTTTACATACTGCCCGCACTGCGGCGAAAAATTGATTTTAAAGGAAGTCGGCGACGAGGGGAAGATCCCCTACTGCGAGAAATGCCAGGCGCCGTTCTGGGACATGTTCTCGACCGCCGTCATCTGCGCGGTCGTAAACGAGCTCGGAGAGGTCGCCCTGCTGCGCCAGGACTATGTCTCGAAGACCTCGCTCGTCTGCGTCGCGGGCATGATGAAGATCGGCGAGACCGCCGAGGAGACCGCCGTCCGCGAGGTCGCTGAGGAGCTCGGGCTCCACGTGCAGGGCATTCGCTTCATCCGCACTTTCTACTACCCGAAGAAGGAGCTGCTGATGATTGGCTTCCGCATAAACGTAAAAAAGGCGGACTTCCACCTCTCCGGCGAGGTCGACGCGGCGGAGTGGGACAAGCCCGAGCCGGCTCTTAAAAAAATGCAGGACGGGAGCATCGCCCAGCAGCTAGTCACCGCCGCATTTCGGCTCTCGTGATATGCCTCTTTCGAGAGAAGGCAATTTATTAAATCTGGATTTAATTTTATATGCCACATAAGAAAACGCCCGCCAATGCCAACAACTTCGGCACTGACGGGCGATCTTTCTCGTTGCCCTATAGTGTAATATCTGACTTTATCCCATGACCACGGTGACGTTCACGTCGCCGCTCCCGGCTGAGAGCGGGATCGTGTTCCCGTCGACCGCGACGCCGTCGACGGTCATCGACGCGACGCCCTTCTGCACGTGGTTCGGGTTCTGAACCGTGATGTGGTAGGTCCTGCCGCGGAAATCGCGCTTCGCCTCAAAGCCGCCGAGCGTCTCGGGGATGCACGGGTCGACGACGAGGCCGTCGTAGTCCGGGCGGATTCCCAGGATGTACTGCGACACGTCGAGGAACGTCCACGCGGCGGTGCCGGTCAGCCAGCTGTTCTTCGCCTCGCCGAAGTTCGGCGCGTCCTTCCCTGCGATCATCTGGGAGTAGACGTAGGGCTCGGTGCGGTGAATCTCGCTGATGTCCTCGATGTATGCCGGGCAGGTGCGCGTGTATACCTGCCATGCGCGGTTGCCCCTGCCGACGACGGTCTCCGCGATAGAGATCCACGGATTGTTGTGGCAGAAGATCCCGGCATTCTCCTTGTATCCTGGCGGATATGAGGAAATCTCGCCGAGCTCGACGTGGTAGCGGTGGTACGGCGGCTGCAAGAGCACGATGCCGTACTTCGTGTCGAGGTATTTCTCGACGGATTCCATGGCCTTCAGGCAGTTGCCCTCCTTGAGGCCGATCTCGGCCATGACGCAGAAGCCCTGCGGCTCGATGAATATCTTGCCGTCCTCGCACTCCTTGGAGCCGACCTTGTGCTTGTCGTTGTCGTATGCGCGCAGGTACCACTCGCCGTCCCATCCTGCGTCGAGGACGGTCTTCTCCATCTCCGCGATCGCCACTTCCGCGAACTGCGCCTCGTCCTCAAGCCCCTGATGGCGGCAGATTGCGGCGTAGTCCTTGCCGTAGCGGACGAACATGCCCGCGATGAAGACTGACTCAGCGTTTGGCCCCTCGGACGGCCCGAAGGTCTGGAAAGACTCGCCCGGCTCGGTCGAGAAGCAGTTAAGGTTCAGGCAGTCGTTCCAGTCGGCACGGCCGATGAGCGGGAGCTTGTGCGGCCCGAGGTGCGTGGTCGTGTAGTGGAACGATCGGCGCAGGTGCTCCATGAAATCCGTCGCCTTGGACGGGTCGCTGTCGTACGGGGTCATCTCGTCGAGGATCGTGTAGTCCCCGGTCTCCTTTATGTATGCGGCGGTGCCGGCGATCAGCCAGAGCGGGTCGTCGTTGAATCCGCTGCCGATGTCGGAATTGCCTTTCTTGGTGAGAGGCTGGTACTGGTGGTACGCGCTGCCGTCCTCAAACTGCGTCGCCGCAATGTCGAGGATGCGCTCACGCGCGCGGTCGGGAACGAGGTGCACGAAGCCGAGCAGGTCCTGGCAGGAGTCGCGGAAGCCCATGCCGCGCCCGATTCCGGACTCGAAGTATGAAGCCGAGCGGCTCATGTTGAACGTGACCATGCACTGGTACTGGTGCCAGGTGTTTACCATGCGGTCGAGCTTCTCCTCGGAGGACTTCACGGTAAAGTGCGACAGCAGGTCTTCCCAGTGCGCACGGAGCTCGGCGAGCGCTTTCTGTGCTTTCTCCGCCGTGTCAAACTCCGCGAGCAGCGCGTCGGCGCGGGTGCGGTTTATCACGCCGTCCTCTGCGCGGCCGACCCACTTCTCCTCCTGCGGGTTCTCGATGTAGCCGAGCACGAAGACGAACGTCTTCGACTCGCCTGGCGCGAGCGAAATCTTTATGTGGTGCGATCCGATCGGAGCCCAGCCGCTCGCGACAGAATCCTTTGATTTCCCGGTCACCACGACCTCCGGCGCGGAGTTCTCGCCGTATGCGCCGAGGAACGAATCTCGGTCGGTGTCATACCCGTCAATCGGCGCGTTCACCGCGTATACCGCATAGTGGTTGCGGCGCTCGCGGTACTCGGTCTTGTGGTAGAGCGCGGAGCCGTGGATCTCGACCTCGCCCGTCGAGAAGTTGCGCTGGAAGTTCGTCATGTCGTCCATCGCGTTCCAGAGGCAGAACTCCACGTATGAGAATATTGAGAGATCCTTCTTCTCAGAACTGTTGTTTGTGATGGTGAGCTCCTCGACCTCGCAGTCCTTCCCGACCGGGACGAACGCGGTCAGCTTCGCGTTCACGCCGTTCTTCGTGCCGCTGAAGGTGGAATAGCCCATGCCGTGGCGGCACTCGTAGGCATCGAGCTCGGTCTTCGTCGGCATCCAGCCCGGGTTCCAGATCGTGTCGCCGTCCTTGATGTAGTAGTAGTGGCCGTTGCTGTCGTAGGGCACGTTGTTGTAGCGGTAGCGCGTCAGGCGCAGCAGCTTCGCGTCCTTGTAGAAGCTATAGCCTCCGCAGGTGTTGGAAATAAGTGAGAAGAAATTCTCCGAGCCGAGGTAGTTGATCCACGGCAGCGGCGTCTTCGGGGACGTGATCACGTATTCCCTGTTCTCGTCGTCAAAATAGCCGAATTGCATAAATAAGTCCTCCATCTTATTGTTATTGTAATTTATGATAAAGGGATCAAAAATTTAATCCCTCTTTCACGTCATTCCACCCCATCGTCGGAAGATTCCTCCACATTTTCCTCCGGGTCGGGGTCGGGCTCGTTGCTTTTTTTGTACATCCAGTACCCGACATAGGCCGCGTAGGCGAACACGAACAGCGCCGCAATGCACATGACCGCCGCGAGGATGAGCGTCTGCCCCATGCTCATCGTGGAAGCACCCGTGCTGGTATTTTCGTACATTTTATACCCGCTGTATATCAGGTACGCCCCCACGATGACAAGAAGCAAAATGTGTGCGCTGTTGGCTCTCTCCGGTACGAAGCGAGGCCTTTTTTTCTCTTTCTTATCCGATGATCTCAAGGCCATTCTCTCCCATCAAGACTTGCCGGTCTTGTGATTTGAAACTACGTCGAAGATGACGGCCACTAAGAGCACGGCACCCTTGACCACATACTGCCAGTTGTTGTCCAGGCCGATGATTGACATGCCTTGGTTGATGACGCCGAGCAGAAGCGCGCCGACGATGATGCCCGTGACCGTCCCGGAACCGCCATATGCGGAAGCCCCGCCGATGAAGCAGGAGCCGATCGCGTCCATCTCATAGGACGTGCCGGTGTCGCCGTTCACGGAGCCGATACGCGCCGCGACCAGAAGCCCTGCGAGGCCCGCCAAGAATGACATTGACGCATAGGCCATGAAGTAAACCTTTTTCGTGTTGATGCCGGAGAGCTTCGTCGCCTTCTCATTTCCGCCGACCGCATAGAAATAACGCCCGAACGCGGTCTTTGAGGTGATGAACGCGTATATGAGCACGACCACGAGGATCCAGATCAGCATCACCGGAATGCCCTTGTAGTTGGAGAGCTTCCAGCAGTATGCGACGATTATCACGTCAATGATGATAATCTTGATGTAGCTCCCAATCGCTGAGGACTGCTTGTAGCCCTTCTTCGCCTTCTTCGCGCGGTTGAATATGGTGTAAGCCAGCAAACCCACCGCGATCACGATGCCGACGATCAGCGCGGACCATTTGTGGGAGCCGCTGTCAAGCCCCGGCACCTGGATGTATGATGCGAAGATGTTTATGAAAAGCTTGTTGCTCGTGACGTTGATGGTCTTTGATCCCAAAACCACGCGCCCGAGGCCTCGGAACAGGAACATGCCCGCCAATGTGCAGATGAATGGGGGTATGTGCACATAGCCGATCCAGAAGCCCTGCCATACGCCAATCAGCGCGCCCACCGCGAGGCAGATGATGATCGCGAGGATCGCGTTGCAGTTGAGCGACGTCAGCAGCTGCGCCCCGATGGCGCCGACCAGGCAGACCGTCGCGCC
>JAJQIQ010000087.1 GCA_021199135.1 Clostridiales bacterium
TTCGAGGAGATATTCAACGACATCCACCAGACGCAGGGCCTCATCGTGGACATGATGCTCAAAGTCGACCAGGTGGACGACGTCGCGACGAACATGGCGGCGATATCCGAGGAACAGGCTGCGAGCGCGGAGGAGATCCATGCGACATCCGAGGACATGGTCATCCAGGCGCAGAACATCGCCGGGAGCAGCAACAACGTGCGCGAAAATGCGCATGAGCTGTCCGAGGGCACCGAGAACCTGCAGGCAAGCATAAACAAGTTCCGCATCTAGGAGGGTATTATGAATAGAAAAATAAAAACAATAATTTCAACAATCCTTTGCCTCTGCCTTCTGGCGGGGCTTGCGACCGGCTGCTCGGGGAGCGGCGGAGGCTCGGACTCGTCGGCCAAGGGCGTGAAAATGTACATGACGGTGTCGCAGGCGGATACGTTTCGGACATCGCTCATGGAGACGGCGCAGGAGGTCGCGGAGAGCATGGGCGCACAGATTACCATAGTTGACGCCGGAAATCTGCTTGAGAACCAACTCGAGCAGATCAGGGAAGCGGTATCCGGCGGCTACGACGTCATCCTCTGCAACCCGGTCGACGTGGACACGACGCTCGAGATTGAGGTCATGGCGGGCGACATCCCGATCGTGTTCTGGAATTCATGCCCGGACGATGCGTACCTCGAGAAGGACAAGTACGTATTCGTCGGTTCGAGCGAGGATGAGGCCGGGACGTTCCAGGGCGAATATATCGTCGACAAATTTTCCAACCAGGACACAATAAACGTCGTCGTCATGGAAGGGCAGAAAATGCACTCCGCGACGCTCGGCAGGACGAATTCGCTCAAGGCGGTCCTCAAGGCCTCCGGAAAGACGATAAACTATGTTTTCATGGACTACGCGGACTGGGATGAGGATCTCGCGAGGGAGCAGTTCTCCTTATTCCTGAAGACGGGCCAGGAGGCCGACGTGGTCGCGTGCAACAACGACACGATGGCCCTCGGCGTGATGGATGCCTGCAGGGAGGCAGGCGTGGACCCGTCCGATTATGTCATCCTCGGGGTCGACGCGACGGCGGACGGCTGCGCGGCGATCGAGTCCGGGGACATGGCCTTCACCGTATACCAGTCGGCGGTAGGCCAGGGCGAGTACGCGGTCAAGGCGGCGGCGCGGCTTGCGCAGGGGCATTCGCTCTCAGGGCTTGACTACCTCTCCGACGACGGAAAGTATGTCTGGGTGCCGTTTGAGCGCGTGGACATAAGCAATGTATCGGACTACGAATGAATTAATCTGGATATAATTTTTAGCAGCTCTCCCTCTTCACGAGGCGGCTCGGGAATTCGATGCGGATGTTTTCACTGTGGCCTTTTCTTATGCGGTCTATGAGCATTTTCACCGCCATCTTTCCCATCGCCTCGTGCGGGATGTGCACTGTGGTGAGCAGCGGCTTAGTCTGCTGCGCTATCTCGATGTCGTCGATTGAGATGACATCGAGTTTTCTTTTGCCCGCGAATTTGCGTAGGGCGAGCAGTGCGCCGGCGGCGGTCGCGTCGTTGGCGCAGAACACCGCTTCCACGTCCCTGTTTTCGAGGAGCTTCTTCATTGCCTCGTAGCCAGTCCTCGCGGTCTGGTCGGTCTGGACGACCATCGAGTAGTCCATCGGGAGGCGGTTCTTTATCATAGTGTCACAGTAGCCGACATACCTGTTTTCGTACGAGCAGTCACCGATGTAGGCGATTTTTTTGTCTCCTTTTTCGATGAGGTATTCCATCGCGAGCACTGCCGCCTGCCTTCCGTCGCAGACGACCTCATCGAGCTCGAACTGCGTGGGGTTGCGGTCTATGGCGATAATGTTCTTCGTGACTTTTTTTATGCGCTCGAGCGTTTCGGGCGTGCTCCTTCCTAGTATAATGAAGCCGTCGCCGGAGAGCTTTGTCTGCCTGGAGAGGTTCTGCGGGGTGTAGATTTCGCCGACCGCGCAGCCGCTTGATATGACCTCCTGCTCGACGCTGCGGAAGAGTTCGCGGAAGAACGGGTCGTCGTCGAGCGAGGGCAGCCTCTCGAGGACGACGGAGAGGAGATAGCTCTTCTTTGCGTCGTTGGGCTTTTGACCGAGCTTTAAATTCCGCGCGCTCTCATTCGGGACATAGTGGATCGACCTCGCGGCATCCCAGATTTTATCCTTGAGCTCCGCCGAGGCGCAGTTGTAATCCTTGTTGTTTAAGACCCGCGATACCGTAGATATTGACACGCCGGTCATCTCTGCAATCTTCTTTAAGGACATATTTTCCTCCTATGTGACAACGTTTGCGCAAATTAGCCTTGCAAAATAATCTGCGTTTACTTATACTCAACTCATATGTTAAATCAAAACTTACAAAAAATCAAGGAAAAATGGAGGAAAAACAATGAAACCGATAAAGAAAATTGTTGCAATCGTTTGCACAGCAGGGCTACTTGCGGGGCTGCTCGCGGGTTGCGGATCGGGCAGCGGCGAGACGGTCGACGTGAGGATGGCGTACTTCCCGAACATCACGCACGCGCAGGCGCTCGTCATGAAAAACGAGGGGACGCTCGAAGCGGCGCTCGGCGACGACTGCAACGTGACGTGGACATCGTTCAATGCGGGCTCGGCCGAGATCGAGGCAATATTTGCCGGCGAGATCGACATAGGATACATAGGGCCGGTTCCGGCGATAAACGGAAATGTGAAGTCCGACGGCGACGTCACGGTCATCGCGGACGCATCAGACGCGGGAGCGGTCATGGTCGCGCGCTCCGACGCGGGCATAAGCTCGGTATCAGACCTTGACGGCAAGACCGTCGCGGTCCCGCAGCTCGGCAACACCCAGCACCTGTGCCTTTTGGCCCTGCTCACCGAGAACGGGCTCTCCCCGGTAGACTCCGGCGGCACGGTCGAGGTCGTGGCGGTCGACAACTCCGACCTTCAGAACATGTTTGACCAGGGCAACATCGATGCGGCGATCGTCCCGGAGCCGTGGGGCACGATCCTCACCCAGTCCGACGACATCGACCTCATGCTTGACTGGGATGAAATTTATCTCGACGGGAATTACCCGGTCGCGGTGGTCGTTGTGCAGAACGATTTCCTCGAGGCGCACCCGGACATCGTCGAGGAGTTTCTCCAGGTGCACATCGACACGACGAATGAGATAAACAACGACCTTGACTCCGCGGTCGACGCTATCATCGAGGAGATTGCGAACGTGACCGGCACCGAGTACGACAAGGATGTTGTCCTCAGTTCATTCGCACGCTCGACGATCACGACGGACCTCAACGTCGACGCGATGTGGGATTTCGCGCAGACGGCCTACGACGAGGGATTCATCGACAGCATGCCGGATGAGAATGGACTGATCGACCTCAGCATGCTCGAGAGTTTACAGTAGGAAACTAGTAAAATTAAATTTAGATTTAATTTTCATTTGGAGGTTGCAATGGCACTGGAGATAAAAAACGTATGCCGCTCATTTGAGGGGTCGGTCAAGGAGACCCTCCGCGACATCTCCCTAGATGTATCGGATGGCGAGTTCATCTGCATAGTCGGGCCGTCGGGCTGCGGAAAATCGACGTTGCTCAACATAATTGCGGGGCTCGACCACCCGAGCTCGGGGGAGGTGAGCGTGGACGGCAAGACCGTGACTGGGCCGGGCGTGGACCGGGCGGTGATGTTTCAGGAGCACGCGCTCTACCCGTGGCTCGACGTGATGGAGAATGTCAAGTTTGGCATGAAAATCGCGGGGCTTTCAAAGGACGAGCAGAACGAGCGGGCGGAGCACTACCTAAAGCTCGTCCAGCTCTGGGATTTCAGGCACTACCGCGTTCACGAGATCTCGGGCGGCATGAGGCAGAGGACTTCGCTGGCCCGGGCGCTGTGCCTGAACAGCCCGGTGCTGCTCATGGACGAGCCGTTCTCGGCGCTCGACAAGCAGACGACGAACAAGCTTCGCGCGGATTTGGAAAAAATCTGGGAGGAGACCAAAAAGACGGTCATATTCGTCACGCACAGCGTCGAGGAGGCGGTGTATTTGGCGGACCGCATCGTCGTCCTGTCCGACAACCCCGGCTGCATCAAGGACGTATTTCCGGTGCCATTGCCGCGCCCCCGGGAGATCGACTCAGAGGATTTCATCGAGGTGCGCCACAAAATTCTGACCTGCGTCGAGAGGGAGGTGGAGAAGTTTGCAAAAGAAGAGTACGACAGTTAAGGTCATCACGAGCATCATATTCTTCGTCGCGATCATCGCGCTCTGGCAGGCAATCTACTCCCTCGGAACAGGTCCCCTGGGCTGGTGGAAGACGTATGCGATGCCAAGCCCCTGGGGAGTGGTGCAGAGCTTTGTGAAGATGGTGAGAAACGGGACGATCATCATGGCCACGCTGTACAGCCTCAGGCGAGTGCTGATCGGCTTTCTGATCTCGCTTGCAATCGGCGCGGTGTTCGGGATTTTGATCTCGTTCTCCAAGTTCTTAAACCGCAACCTCAAGCCCCTCATGAACGGGGTGCAGTCGCTCCCTAGCGTCTGCTGGGTGCCGTTCGCGATCCTGTGGTTCGGCCTCAAGGAATCCGCGATCATATTCGTCGTCGTCATCGGCTCGACGTTTTCCGTCGCGCTCGCGATCGAGAACGCGATCCAGACCGTGCCGCCGATTTACAAGAGGGCGGCGGCGACGATGGGCGCGGGGACGGTCCAGATGTACCAGAGGGTAATAATCCCCGCGGCTCTTCCCGGATTCTTGGCGGGAATCAGGCAGTCCTGGTCATTCGCGTGGAGGGCGCTCATGTCCGGCGAGGTCATGTCGGCCTACGTCGGCCTCGGCTACACGCTGATGGCGGGGCGTGACATGGCGGACATAAACCAGGTGACCGCTGTCATGCTCGTAATCATCTTAATCGGCATCCTGATCGACAGGTTGCTGTTCTCAAACATCGAGAAACATATTTTAAAAAAGAGAGGGTTATAGAGTTTAGTTATCGAAGGTATTTTTACATGGGGTATAGATTTGCCCGCCATGTCCTGCCTGGGATGTGGCGGGCATTCTGGTTTCTGGAATCCTTCAATTT
>JAJQIQ010000088.1 GCA_021199135.1 Clostridiales bacterium
CAGACGGGAAAACTGGTCCAGAACGCCCTGGACGACGTGACGCTGAATTTCAGGGACAATGAGTTCGTGGCGATCCTGGGGCCGAGCGGGTCCGGGAAGACGACGCTGCTCAACCTCATCGGCGGGCTGGACCGCTACGACAGCGGCGATTTGGTCATAAACGGGATCTCAACGCATGAGTACCGCGACCGCGACTGGGATTCCTACCGCAACCACACCATCGGCTTCATATTCCAGAGTTACCAGCTGATTCAGCACCAGACGCTGCTGACGAACGTCGAGCTGGCGCTCACCATCGCCGGGATCGGCAGGGCGGAGCGGCGGCGGCGCGCGCTTGAGGCCTTGGAGAAAGTCGGCCTCGGCGAGCAGGCGGACAAGCGGCCGAACCAGCTCTCTGGCGGGCAGATGCAGAGGGTGGCGATCGCTCGGGCGCTCATCAACAACCCGGACATCCTCCTTGCGGACGAGCCGACCGGCGCGCTCGACAGCGTAAACAGCGTGCAGGTCATGGAGCTTTTGAAGGAGGTGGCGCAGGACCGCCTCGTGATCCTCGTGACCCACAACCCGGAGCTCGCGGAAAAATACGCGACCCGCATCATCCGCCTCGAGGACGGGAAAATCCGCGCCGACTCCGACCCGTATGAACCGACAGCGACGGAGGATTCCGCAGAAAAATCCGCAGTCGCCAATATTACGCCCAAAAACATGGGCCGTGCTTCCATGTCCCTCGGCACCGCCTTCTCTCTGAGCCTGAGCAACCTCGCGACGAAAAAGGCTAGGACCCTGCTCACGGCATTCGCGGGCTCCATCGGCATAATCGGAATCGCATTGATACTTGCGATATCCTCCGGCGTCAACCGCTATGTCGACGTGCTCGAGTCGGACATGATCACGCAGTACCCTATTGAAATAGAAGATTCTTATTACGACGTCACGGCCTACGTCTCCGCGCGGAGCGGGAGCGGCCTCGCGACGGCCGACGTCGACGTCGGCGGCAGCTCAGATTTTCTCGACGTTTCCGCCCTGATTTACAATATTTTCGCGGGGCAGACATCAAATGACCTCGTCTCCCTGCAGGACTACCTCGAAAACGGCGACAGCGGCATCGAGGACCTCGTCGAAAGCATCGAGTATTCCTACGGCGTCACGCCGCAGATTTATCAGGACAACACGGACAGCGTGGTTCAGATACACCCGGACCACTTCTTCGACGCGCTCGGCTTCGGCTCCACCACGAGCGCGAACTCCATCATGTCATCCATCGTGAGCACCGACATGTTTTTTGAGATGCCGCAGTCGGAAGACCTCTATTTAAACGACTACGACGTGGTGGCGGGGAGATGGCCGGAGAGCTACGACGAGTGCATCTTCGTGCTCAACGACGACGGCGGGATCTACGACATCGAGCTGTATGCGACGGGGATGCAGGAGACGTCGACCATGGAGGACATGATCACGCAGTTCATCAAGGGCGAGACGGTGGAGGAGCCGGAGATCGACGGGGAGTACACCTGCGACGATTTCATCGGGCTCACCTTCAAGGTCGTAAACAGCACCGACTGCTACGCCTACGACAGCCAGAGCGGGATCTGGGCGGACAAGTCCTCGGACACCGCCTACATGCAGCAGCTCGTGGACAACGGCCTGACGCTCACGGTCGTCGGGGTCGCGCGGCTGAAGGACGGGGTCAGCAGCGGGATTTTGCACAACGGCTTCGACTATCTCCCGTCCCTGCCGGAGTACCTGGCGGACGAGGCCGAAAACAGCGACATCGTGCAGCAGCAGCTGGCAAACCCAGACATCAACGTGCTCACGGGCGAGCCCTTCGGCGAGGAGGGGGATGCCACGGGTAGCTTTGACTTGCGGGACATTTTTGACATCGACGAGGACGCCTTCAAGGATATCTTCGAGTTCGACGAGGACGCATTGACGGAGCAGCTGGGCGACGAGGCCGCGAGCCTGGACATTGCGGGAGACATTGACGCCGGTTCAGTGGACCTGTCCTCCCTGGTGGATCTCAGCTCAATCGACATTGACCTGCCGGATGCGGATGATTCAGGCTTAAGCCTCTCCGAGCTGATGCGCTCGGTAAAGATCACGGCGTCGGCAGATGACCTGGGCGATTTGGTATCGGATTTATTGGATGGCTACAATGCCTACGCAGAGGGCGACGACCAAGCGGACATCTCGAAACTCGGGGACGGCATTATGGAATACCTTTCGACCGACGAGGCGCGGGAAATCATGATGGAAAACATCATGTCCGCCATCGGGGACAGCGGCGGCATGACCATTCCCGCGGACAGCATCCAGACGCTGCTCTCCGACCTGTCTTCCGGATTTTTCGAATATATGGAAGGCATGAGCGTTGCGGATATCTTAAATTTGGGGACCTTCGTCAGCGGCTACTGGGAGACTGACGAGGCGCAGGAAATCATGAGCTCCTGGACGGAGGAGAACCTCTCCTTCGACCTGCCCGGCTTCGGAATTTCGGAGGAGCAGCTCTCCGACATGGCGCAAAATCTCGTGGACGGCTACGAGGCCTGGGCGAAAGAACAGGGCAACGAGCCCTATCTTTCTGCCATCGTATCAAGCTTTACTGAATACCTGGGGACAGACAGCGCACAGCAGCTTATGGCGGACAGTTTGACGTCGATGGTCGACGTCACGGACATGGAGTCGCAGATTGAGGCGGCGCTCGAAAATTACATGGAGACGGCGGCCTCCTCCGTCGCGGAGAGCCTCGGCTCCCAGATCGAGAGCCAGGTGTCGTCCGCCGCCGAGCAGCTGATGGCCCAGATCGGCGCATCTATTCAGGATCAGCTCGAGGAAAACATGGGGCAGATTGCGTCCGCGATGGCTGATTCCATAAGCATAGACACCTCGTCGCTCATGGACGCGTTCTCGCTGAACATGGACGCCTACGACCTGCTCGACATCCTCTCCTCGCTGACCTCCGCCGGCTCGAGCACCTACGAGGGCAACCTCGAGGCTTTGGGGTACACGGATTTCAGCTCACCGAGCACAATAAAAATCTACCCGAAGGATTTCGACAGCAAAAACCAGATCGTCGCCATCCTGGATGACTACAACGCCGCGATGGAGGCCGCCGGGGAGCCGGAGAAGGCCGTCGCCTACACCGACGAGCTCGGCAGCGTCCTGTCGATGGTGACGCAGATCGTAAACATCCTAAGCTACGTGCTCATCGCCTTCATCGCGATATCACTGATCGTCTCCTCAATCATGATCGGCGTCATCACCTACATCAGCGTCCTCGAGCGCAAGCAGGAGATCGGCATACTCCGCGCCATCGGCGCCTCAAAGCGCAACATCTCCGAGGTCTTCAACGCCGAGACCGTCCTGATCGGCCTCGCGGCGGGCCTGCTCGGGATTGTCGTGACTTTGATCCTGTCCCGCATCCTCAATTTCGTCCTCACAAGCATCATCGGGCTCGACGGCCTTCGGGCCTACCTGCGCCCGGGCTACGCCCTGATCCTCATCCTGCTGAGCATCGTCCTCACGCTCATTAGCGGCATGTTCCCCTCGCGCAAGGCCTCCCGCAGCGATCCCGTCGAGGCTCTGCGGACGGAATAAAGAAATAACGCTTAAGGAATCTCGCCCCTTATTTCAATTTTACTTGCTTTTTTGAAATAAGTATGTATAATAAAGACAATTATTTCAATTTTCAAGAGGAGGCGGGGATTGCATGGAAAGCCGCGCAGGATTTTACAGGACAAATTTATCGGGAGATATGGAATATAAGTCATTTGTACCCGCCCCGTTGCCGCCGAAGCCGCCCGTTGAGATGGGGGCGGACATTGTCGATGCGCTGGTTAAAGCGAAGTCGCAGCTTGCAATATTGGAGGGTGTGTCTGCGCATATCCCGGACATAAACCTGTTCATATCGATGTATGTGCGCAAGGAGGCTCTCATGTCTTCGCAGATTGAGGGAACGCAGGCTACGCTCGAAGATGTGCTCGACCCGTCGATTGATGCGAATGTAAACCGCGATGTCGGGGATGTCGTAAATTATGTCAGGGCAACGGAATTTGCGATTGAGCGTTTGCATGAGCTTCCGCTGTGTAGCCGCCTGATAAGGGAGACCCATGCCGTCCTCATGAAGGGCGTGCGCGGTCAGGAAAAGACGCCAGGTGAGTTTCGCCGCTCGCAGAACTGGATTGGGGGAGTGGGCAGCACGCTCCACACCGCGAGATATATCCCACCATGTCCGGACGACATGGACAAGGCGATGTCGGATCTTGAAAAGTATATCAATGTTGATGACGGCCTCGACTCGCTGATTCGCGCGGCGCTCATCCATTATCAATTTGAGACGATTCACCCGTTCCTCGATGGAAATGGACGCGTCGGCCGCCTCATGATAACCCTGTTTCTGATGGAACAGAAAATCCTCACGGTGCCAGCGCTGTACATTTCATATTTCTTGAAAAAGAACCGCATTGAATATTATGACAGGATGAGCCTTGTGAGGGATAGCGGGAATTATGAGCAGTGGATCAAATTTTTTCTGCAGGGGATCGCGGAGTCGGCAGAGGATGCCATCGCAGCGATTGGCGAGCTGACCGCGTTGCACGAAAAAAATATTGCCATAATTTCCGAGATGGGGCGCACGTCAAAAAATGTGATGCGAGTTTTTGGTTATCTGGAATCCAGCCCAATAATAGAAATCAGCAGGACCGCGGGTGCACTTGGCATGGCGTTCAACACTGCCTCAAACGCAATATCGCGCCTCGTCTCCGCAGGCATACTCGTGCAGAACGGCGACAGCCGCCGCAACCGCACATTTTCGTACCGGGAATATCTGGACATCCTGAGGCGCGGGACGTGACAAACGGTTGAACATGCCGCAAAATTCCAAAAAACAGGCCCCGCGGCATAGCAGCAGGGCCTGGAAAAATTTATTTTGTTTTGGTTCGAGCCATAATCGCGCGCACCTGATAGAAATTAAGCCGGGAGAACTTCTTCCTTCTCTGCCTTCTCCGTCTCCTTCTGCGGGGCGAAGATGAGCTTGAACACCCTGCGCACGAACGGCTGGATGAAGAACAGCTGCG
>JAJQIQ010000048.1 GCA_021199135.1 Clostridiales bacterium
CGTTGATCTGCGCGAGCACCTCCTCGCAGGGGACGTCCTCGTCCACCATCCGGTCGATTGCCTGCACCTGCCCTATTATCTTTTTCAGCCTGCGGTGCAAATTGTCAGTGTCCATGCACTGTCTCATCTTCATTCCTCCTATACCATAAGGGGTATTGGTACACTATAAGGTAAAAAATAGGATTTGTCAAGAAAAAAGAAAAATCCCGGCACCCTTCTCGGGGTGCCGGGTTTAATACATTGTGATAACACCACGGATTGCTCCGCGCTTCGCGCTCTCGCACTTGGTGTTATCACATCATCATATTCGGAT
Organism: Clostridiales bacterium; assembly: GCA_021199135.1. Lineage (GTDB taxonomy): Bacteria > Bacillota > Clostridia > Lachnospirales > Lachnospiraceae > Roseburia. Next base: position 314 of record JAJQIQ010000048.1, read on the forward strand.
TGCCGCCCTGCATTGCGGGTTCGGGCTCCTTGATGGTCGCGACCGCGGACTCTGTGGTGAGCAGCGTCGCCGCGACGGAAGTCGCGTTCTGGAGTGCGCTCCTCGTGACCTTAACCGGGTCGAGGATGCCGCCCTTTACCATGTCGACGTACTGCTCGGAAGTGACGTCGAATCCGACGCCTACCTTGGACTCCTTGACTTTGTTGATGATGACCGCGCCCTCGAGCCCGGCGTTCGCCGCGATGTAGTAGAGCGGAGCCTCCAGAGCCTTGAGGATGACGTTCGCGCCGGTCTTCTCGTCGCCCTCGAGCTTATCGGCCATCTCGGCGACCTTCTTCGCGGCGTGGATGTATGCGGAGCCGCCGCCCGCGATAATGCCCTCCTCGACAGCGGCGCGCGTCGCATTGAGGGCATCCTCCATGCGGAGCTTGGCCTCCTTCATCTCGGTCTCGGTCGCCGCGCCGACGCGGATGACCGCTACGCCGCCTGCCATCTTCGCGAGGCGCTCCTGCAGCTTCTCCTTGTCGAAGTCCGAGGTCGTCTCGTCGATCTGGTTGCGGATCTGCGCGATCCGAGACTGGATTGCGTTCTTGTCGCCGCAGCCGTCCACGATGACGGTGTTCTCCTTCTGAACCTTCACGGACTTGGCGCGCCCGAGCATTTCCATCGTCGTGTCCTTGAGCTCAAGCCCGAGGTCTGAGCAGATGACCTGCCCGCCGGTCAGCACCGCGATATCCTCGAGCATGTCCTTGCGGCGGTCGCCGTAGCCCGGGGCCTTGACCGCGACCACGTTGAACGTGCCGCGCAGCTTGTTTACGATGAGTGTCGTCAGGGCCTCGCCCTCGATGTCCTCCGCGATGATGAGGAGGCGCGCGCCTGACTGCACTACCTGCTCAAGCAGCGGCAGGATGTCCTGGATGTTTGAGATCTTCTTGTCGGTGATGAGGATGTACGGGTCGTCCAATACCGCCTCCATCTTGTCCATGTCGGTGCACATGTATGCGCTGATGTAGCCGCGGTCGAACTGCATGCCCTCAACGAGGTCGAGCTCGGTCTCCATCGTCTTCGACTCCTCGATGGTGATGACGCCGTCGTTCGTGACCTTCTCCATCGCGTCCGCGACGAGGTTTCCTACCCCCTCGTCCCCGGCGGAAATGGCCGCGACCTTCGCGATCTGCTCCTTGCCGTTTACGTTCTGGCTCATGTCCTTTAAGGCGTTTACGGCCACGTCCGTCGCCTTCTTCATGCCGCGGCGGAGGATGATCGGGTTCGCGCCCGCCTCGAGGTTCTTCATGCCCTCGTGAACCATCGCCTGCGTGAGCACCGTCGCGGTCGTCGTGCCGTCGCCGGCCACGTCGTTAGTCTTCGTCGCAACCTCCTTGACGAGCTGCGCGCCCATGTCCTCGAACGCGTCCTCGAGCTCGATCTCCTTCGCGATGGTGACGCCGTCGTTCGTGATGAGCGGCGCGCCGTAAGATTTGTCCAAAACCACGTTGCGCCCCTTAGGCCCCAGCGTCACCCTGACGGTGTCCGCCAACTTGTCAACGCCTACGCCAAGTGCTGCCCTGGCCTCTGATCCATATTTGATTTCCTTTGCCATGATTTTCGTCCCTCTTTCTTTTTAATATTCTACCTTGTCACTGATTCTTACTCCACTACCGCGAGTATGTCGTTCTGCTTTACGATCATGTACTCCTCGCCGTCGAGCTTGACCGTCGTCCCCGCGTACTTGGAGAAGATGACCTTCTGCCCGACCTTGACCTGCATCGTGACTTCCTTCCCGTCGACCATGCCGCCCGGGCCTACTGCGATGACCTCGGCCTCCTGCGGCTTCTCCTGAGACGTCCCGGTCAGGATGATGCCGGATTTGGTGGTCTCCTCCGCCTCCAGCTGCTTTAAGACTACCCTGTCTGACAATGGCACTAATTTCATATCCATAAGCCTCCTTTTTATTTTACTAGCACTCATCTTGTTTGAGTGCTAACTATCGCTTTAAATAAAATATCACGGTTGCATGGGCTTGTCAACCGTGATATTCAAAGTTTATCGAATTTTTATTTTTATGCGCCTTTTCTTTTATTACCCCTCTCCCATCTTCGCGAGCTTCGCCGCCTGGTCCGCGGCGATGCAGCTGTCGATGATCTCTTGGATGTCGCCGTCCATGATCTTGTCGAGCTTGTAGAGAGTGAGGTTTATGCGGTGGTCGGTGACGCGACCCTGCGGGAAATTGTAGGTGCGTATCTTCTCGGCCCGGTCGCCGGTCCCGATCTGGCTGCGCCGCTCCGCGGCCTCCGCGTCCTGTTTTTTTTGCATCTCCATGTCGTAGAGCTTCGCACGGAGCAGGGCGAAAGCCTTCTCCTTGTTCTGCAGCTGCGACTTCTCGGTCTGGCTGTAGATGACGATCCCGGTCGGGTAGTGAGTGAGGCGCACCGCCGAGTCGGTCGTGTTGACGCACTGGCCGCCGTTGCCGGACGCGCGCATGACGTCTATCCTTATGTCCTTGTCGTCGATGTGGATGTCGACGTCCTCGGCCTCCGGCATGACAGCGACCGAGCAGGTGGACGTCTGTATCCGCCCCTGCGACTCGGTCTCCGGCACACGCTGGACGCGGTGCACGCCGGACTCGTACTTTAATACGGAGTAAGCCCCGTCCCCGGTCACCATGAAATTGACCGACTTCATCCCGCCTATGCCGGTCTCGTCCGCCTCGAGCGTCTCGACCTTCCAGCGGCGGCTCTCCGCGTAGTGGACGTACATCCGATAGATCTCCGCCGCAAAGAGCGCGGCCTCCTCGCCGCCCGCCCCCGCGCGGATCTCGACGATCACGTTCTTGTCGTCGTTCGGGTCCTTCGGCAGGAGCAAAATCTTCAGCTTCTTCTCCAGCTCCTCGACCTTCGCCTTTGAGGAATTGAGTTCCTCCTTCGCAAGCTCCCTCATCTCGTCGTCGGTCTCCTCGTCGAGCATCGCAAGCGCGTCCTCGACGTCCTGCTTGGCCTTGCAGTACTGCTTGTACGCCTCGACGAGCGGCGTAAGGTCGCTCTGCTCTTTCATAAGTTTCTTAAATCGCTCCGGATCGTTTGCCACGTCCGGCTCGCTCAGCATCCCCATGAGCTCCTCGTAGTGCCGGAGCAAATCATCCAATCTGTCAAACATGTCGTTTACCTTCTATCTTAAAAATAAAATCATAATTTAATTTTTACCAAACCTCACAAAACCTCGGGGTTCCACCGCCCGCTTGCCACCCGGTTGTTCCCCGCGAGGTCCTTTTTTATTTTCACGTCCGAGAACCCGGACTTCTCCATGATGAGGGGCACGTCGCTGCCCTGGTCATATCCTATCTCGAAAAAAAGCATCCCGTCCGGCTTTAAAAACTCCGGGGCGGCCTCAGTGATTTTCCTGTAAAAATACAGCCCGTCCTCGTGCCCGTCGAGCGCCTCCCCCGGCTCGAACTGCGACACCTCCGGCATGAGGTGTGCAATCTCGTCCGTCCTTATGTACGGCGGGTTGCAGATTATCATGTCAAAGTCACGCTCCTGCACGTCTGCAAAGAGGTCGCTGTGCTCAAATATCGCCGTGACGCCGTTTCGCTTTGCGTTGTCCTTCGCTACGCCGAGCGCCTGCTTCGAGTTGTCGTAGCCGAAGCCCGTCACGTTGCTCGAGAGTTTCAGTACGCTTATGAGGATGCATCCCGAGCCCGTGCACATGTCCATGACCTTCATCCCGGGCGCGATGCACCTGAGCGCGGCCTCGACCAGAGATTCCGTGTCCTGCCGCGGGATGAGCACGCTCGAGTTCACGGAAAAGGTGAGCCCCATGAAATCCTGCTCGCCCGTGATGTACTGCAGCGGGATGTGCTCCGCGCGCTTCTTTAGGAGGGAACTGTACTCCTGCGTCTGCTCGGCGGACATCTCCGTGTCCATGTGCGAAAAATAGTATGTCCTGTCGATCTTGCACGCCATCGCAAGGAGGAGCCACGCGTCGTTCTTCGCGTCGGCAATCCCCACGCCCTCGAGCGCTTGCCCGCCCAGGCTCATCGCCTCCCGGTACGTCATAGTTCCTCCTCCTGCCACTTTCTCCAGTCGAAGACTGCCTCGACCGACGCGATCCCGACCTCTATCATGCCATCGTCGGGCTCGCGCGTCGTGAGCCCCTGCATCCACAGCCCGGGCTTGCTCAAAATGTTTACGAGCCAGTTGTCGTAGCGTCCCGCCAGCCTTATGAACTCGTAAGCCACCCCGGCGATTATCGGTATCAGGACAAGCCGCAGGAGGATCCGCAAAATCCGCGAGTCCACCTGGATGAACAGAAAGAACACGATGCTGAGGAGCACGACGATGAGCAGAAAGCTCGTCCCGCAGCGCTTGTGCTGCCTTGAGCTTATCCGCACGTTGTCGACGGTAAGCTCCAGGCCGTGCTCGATGCAGTTTATGCACTTGTGCTCCGCCCCGTGATACATGTACACGCGCCTTATGTCCGGCATGAGCGAGATCAGCGCGATGTACGCGACAAAGATGGCGAGGCGGATGAGGCCCTCGATGAGCGCGACGAGGATCTGCGATGGCACGAAGCGTTCCATGAAGCTCGATAGCACGTAAGGGATCGCGAAGAAGATCACGAGCGCGGCGACGAGCGATACGACGACCGTGCCGCCCATCATCGCGTTCTCCTGCTTTTTCTCCCGCTCCTCCTGCTTTTTCCTCTCGTCCTCGGACAGGCTCTCCATTTTCCGCTCCCGCTCCTTTGTCTCCTCCTCGTCCTCAAAGAACGACGCCGAGAACATGAGCGTGCTCATCCCTAGGTACAGCGACTCTATGAAATTTACGATGCCGCGCACAATCGGTATCTTGGAAAACTTTTCGAGCTTCGATGAGGCCTTGTAGTCCGTCACCTGCACCTCTATCTCATTGTCCGGCTTTCGGACGGCCACGGCGTAACGGTCCTTGTTCTTCATCATCACGCCCTCCATGACCGCCTGCCCGCCGATCCCGGAATATTTCATGGTTTGATCTCCTCAAAAAGAAAAACGAGGACAAATAACAACTTGTCCCCGCTTGCATCGCAAAAAGGCCAAGGCATAAGCCCGAGCCTCATCTGCGAAACATATTTTACGCTACTGCATCCCGTACTTCTTGTTGAACTGCTCGATGCGCCCGCGAGCGCGCGCCGCCTTCTGCTGGCCGGTGTAGAACGGATGGCACTTGGAGCAGATCTCGACGTGGATCTCCGGCTTCGTGGAACCCGTCACGAAAGTGTTGCCGCAGTTGCACGTGACCGTCGCTTGGTAGTATTCCGGATGTATGTCCTTCTTCATTATTTTCACCTCTTTTGATTCTATGTTTAATATATCATTCTTACGATCGTTATGATAACAGCTCAATTATCATACCACAGTTCGGCATGTATTGCAAGGAAAATTTTTATACGATCCTGTTTTTCCGGACGAGGTGGATGAACTCGGCGTTGCTCTTCGTGTGCGCGAACATGTTTAAAATGTTCTCGACCGCCTCGTCCGAGCGCATTCCATTCAGGGCGCGGCGCATATTGTCAACGCCCTCCTTCTCCTCCGGGTCAAGCAGCAGGTCGTCGCGGCGCGTCCCGGAGCGGGCGATGTCCACCGCCGGGAAAATGCGCTTCTCGGAAAGCTTCCGGTCGAGGATCAGCTCCATGTTGCCAGTGCCCTTGAACTCCTCGTAGACCACGTCGTCCATCTTGCTGCCGGTCTCGACCAGGGCCGTCGCCAGGATCGTGAGGCTCCCGCCCTCTCGCATGTTTCTTGCGGCTCCGAAGAACCTCTTCGGCATGTGGAGCGCCGCCGGGTCGAGTCCGCCGGAGAGCGTGCGCCCGCTCGGCTGGACCGTGAGGTTGTACGCCCTGGCTAGGCGCGTGATGCTGTCGAGCAGGATCATCACGTCCTTGCCGTGCTCGACAAGGCGCCTGGCGCGCTCGATGACCATCTCGGAGACGCGCTTGTGGTGCTCCGCCGTCTCGTCGAAGGTGGAGTAGATGACCTCGACGTTGTCCCCGACGATGGCCTCCTTTATGTCCGTGACCTCCTCGGGGCGCTCGTCGATGAGCAGGATGATGAGGTGGATCTCCGGGTTGTTTTGCGTGACGGACTTGGCGATCTCCTTGATGAGCGTCGTCTTGCCGGCCTTCGGCTGAGAGACGATCATCCCGCGCTGCCCCTTGCCGATTGGGGAGATGATGTCCATGACGCGCATCGCGACCGACCCGCCCGGGCGCTCCATGCGGAGCCTCTCGTCCGGGAATATCGGCGTCAGGTCCTCGAAGTTCGGGCGCCTCTGCGCCTCGGAGGGATGGTAGCCGTTCACGGAAGTCACGTACAGAAGCGCCGCGAACTTCTCCCTCTCGGTCTTTATCTTCGTGTTCCCGGTGATGATGTCTCCGGATTTTAGGTTGAACCGGCGGATCTGCGACGGCGCGACATAGACGTCGTGCTCGCCCGGGAGGTAGTTCTCACAGCGGATGAAGCCGAAGCCGTCCGACATGACCTCGAGGATGCCGCTTGCGCTCATGCCGCTGTCGAGGTCCGCAATCTCCTCCTTGACAGCCGCGGAGTCGTACTCCTCGTGGTTTTCGTATGTGCCGTCGGAGGTGATTTTCTTCGCCCTGGGCTTGGGTGCCTCGTACTCCTCGCGGGGCTGCGCCTGGCTCTCGGTGGCTGCCGCAGGCTCTATGTCCACGTTTTCCTTCTCCGGGCGGTAGGACGGGCGCGCGTAGTCCGCGTGCGGCCTCTGGTACGGCTCACGGTCCTGCCTCTGGTACGGCTCGCGGTCAGGGCGCTGATATTTCTCGCGGTATGAGTCGCCGCGCTCCTGCCTCGCTCCGTACGACGGCCTGCCGGGGCGGCCTCCGTACTGCCTGTCGGACGACGGGCGGGTCGTGGAGTAGACCGTGTGGGGCTTTTGCTGCGGCTGCTCCTGCGCCCCAGCCTCGGCCTCCTTGGCCTGCTCAGCCGCCTTCTTCTCCTCGTCCTTCTTGTCCTGCTCGAGCATACGCTCGATGAGGTCGGCCTTCTTTAGGGTGGAGATGCCTTTCATCCCCCTCGCCTTCGCGAGGTCCTTAAGCACTGCCAAAGATAAGCTCTCGTATTTTTCTCTCATATATAAAAACTCCTTGTCTTTTTTAGCTAGCTCATTAAAACATGAAATCAAACTGGGGATAGTCGGCTGAATCTGCCGGCACCTGTGACTCCTACATTACATTTCAGGTGCCAACCAACTGTCGTCTGAAATGTAACTCCGCCTTTCTTATTCATTATACACAAACTTTTGGTCAATGCAAGGGGTTTATGCAAATTTTCAAAAAATATTTTTGAACATCGTTTCTCTTGAATTGTTTCGCCTATAATGCTATGCTTATCAGATGAAGAAAAAAGTGAACGAAAGGGGTGCCAGCATGGACATCAAGGAGAAGGCACTGCAGTGCCACAGACAGTGGAACGGAAAGCTTGAGACGGTCGCCAAGTCAAAGGTCAGCTCGCGCGAGGACCTCTCGATCGCCTACACGCCGGGCGTCGCGGAGCCCTGCCGAAAAATCGCAGAGGACAAATCACTCGCCTACACATACACATGGAAGTCAAACACGATCGCCGTCGTCTCCGACGGGAGCGCGGTGCTGGGGCTGGGCAACATAGGCCCGTACGCGGCGATGCCGGTCATGGAGGGCAAGTGCGTGCTCTTCAAGGAGTTCGGCGGCGTGAACGCGGTCCCGATCTGCCTGGACACGCAGGATGTCGAGGAAATCATATCGGCAGTCAAGAACATCGCCCCGGGCTTCGGCGGGATAAACCTCGAGGACATCTCCGCCCCGCGCTGCTTCGAAATTGAATCCAGGTTAAAGGAAATGCTCGACATCCCTGTCTTCCACGACGACCAGCACGGCACGGCCATCGTCGTCCTCGCCGGGATCATAAACTCCCTCCGGCTCACCGGGAAGAAGAAGGAGGAATGCCGCGTCGTCGTAAACGGGGCGGGCTCGGCCGGGGTCGCGATAACGAAGCTCCTGCTCCGCTACGGCTTTGCGAATCTGACGATGTGCGACGTGAACGGCATCATAAAACGCGGCAAGCCGGGGCTCAACTGGATGCAGGAGGAGATGGCAAAAGTCACTAACCTCGAGGACAGGAGCGGGGACCTCGCCGACGCGCTCGCCGGGGCGGACATCTTCGTCGGGGTCTCCGCGCCGGGGATAGTGACGGCGGAGATGGTGTCCTCGATGAACAGGGACGCGATCATCTTTGCGATGGCAAACCCGGACCCGGAGATTTTGCCGGACGTGGCAAAGGCGGCAGGCGCGCGGGTCGTCGGCACGGGCCGCAGCGACTTCCCGAACCAGGTGAACAACGTGATCGCGTTCCCGGGGATATTCAAGGGCGCGCTCGAAGGGCGCGCCCGGCAGATCACGGAGGAGATGAAGCTCGCTGCGGCGGAGGCCCTGGCCTCGCTCGTTAGTGACGACGAGCTCCGTGACGACTTCATAATGCCGGAGGCATTTGACCCACGCGTCGCCGCCGCCGTCTCCGAGGCAGTGAAGAGTCATATTTCAGATGACTGAAATGTGACAGCGGCACCGCCTCGGAAAACCTGTTACATTTCAGACGTCAGCCAGCTGACGACTGAAATGTGACGCAGCACCCGCATTTAAGTCGCCTGTGGCGAGGCGGGTGCTGCTCTGGCTGAATTTACATGTTCTTCCCGCACCAGCAGCAGGGTGCTTGGTGCGGGGTCGAAAAGCAACTATGAACTCCACAATACCTTCAGGTGGCACAGATGGCAGAACCGTTTACCATATACAAGCTCACAATCCTATATATGCTGAGCCACTCCGGCGAGCCGCTCACGAACATGCAGATCGCTCTCTTCTTCCTCAACCGGGAGTACACGGGCTATTTCCGCGTGCAGGAGGCCCTCTCCGACCTCCAGGGCTCGGGCTTTATCGCGGCCGAGAGCACGCACCAGAGCACCCGCTACCGCATCACGGACAGCGGCAAGGAGACCCTCTCCCTGCTCTCCGAGAAGATGAGCGACGGGATCGAGCGCGACGTGGCGGACTACCTTGCGGAGATGGGCGCATCCTTCCGCGAGGAGAACGCCTTTGCCGCCGACTACCGCAAGCTCCCCGAAAAGGGCTACGACGTCCATATGCAGCTGACACTTGGCGACCGTCCCATCGTCGACCTCACGCTCTTCGCCCGCACGAAGGAGCAGGCCGAGGCGATGTGCTGCAACTGGAGGCAGCGCTGCGGCGATGTCTACGCAAAATTAATGGACACGCTCCTCGGCTGATGCCGCTACGGGTGTGTCCATTTTATTAAATCTTGATTTATTTTCTGAGCTCAGGATTTTCATTGAGAATATCCGCGATAAGCTCCCTCTCGTCCATGTGGTGTTTTACGCCTTTTATCTCCTGGTAGTCCTCATGACCCTTCCCGGCAAGGACGATGATGTCGCCGTCCTGAGCGTTCTTTAGGCAAAAGCGTATCGCCTCCTTGCGGTCCGGGATCGTGACATACTCCCCGTCAGCTTTCTTCACGCCTATTAAGATGTCGTTTATTATGTCCATCGGCTCCTCGTCGCGCGGGTTGTCGGAGGTCACGACCGTGAGGTCGGCAAGGCGCGACGAGACCTCTCCCATCTCGTAGCGGCGCGACTTCGCGCGGTTGCCCCCGCAGCCGAAGAGGCAGACGAGACGCCCTGGCTCATAGACTCGCAGGGTCGCAAGGATGCTCTCGAGCGACATCGCGTTGTGCGCGTAGTCGATCATCAGCGTGTAGCGGTTGCAAATAGGAACAATCTCGATCCTGCCCTTCACCCTCACAGACAAAAGCGCGGTCTTCATAGCCTCCTCGCTGACCCCGAACTGATGGCAGACCGATATCGCGGCGAGCGAGTTGTACACCGAGAAATCCCCCGGGACCCCGACCTGCACATAAAAATTTTCCCTGCCGCAGACATGATACCCGACTCCCAGCGCGCCGTGCTCCTTTAAGAGCGTCACGTCCTTCGCGTAGAAATCGCAGCCTTCCCCGTAGCCGAAGGTCTGCACATCGCAGGTGTGTCCCTCGAGGATTTCTTTGAAGTGCTCGCTGTCGGCATTGAATATGCCCGTCCTGCACTGCCGAAACAGCAGGCTCTTGCAGTGGAGGTAGTCGGCAAAGTCTTTGTGCTCATTCTTGCCTATATGGTCCGGCTCGAGGTTCGTAAATACCCCGACATCGAAGACGAAGCCGCTGACGCGGTGAAGCATCAGCGCCTGCGAGGAAACCTCCATCACGACCGCTTCCATCCCAGCGTCGGCCATCTGCCCAAACAGCTCCTGCACGTGGTAGGACTCGGGCGTCGTGTTCTCCGCTGGAATATGCTCGTCACCCACTATGGACTCTATCGTCCCGATAAGCCCGGTCTTTATCCCGGCCTCCTCGAGGATGGCGCGGACCATGTAGGCCGTGGTCGTCTTGCCCTTCGTGCCGGTGATCCCGATGGTCTTAAGTTTTTTTGCGGGATGGCCGAAGTACGCCGCCGAGAGCTCCGCGAGCGCGAGCCGGGCATCGATGACCTTTATGTATGTGACGTCCGGCAGCATCTCCACGTCGTGCTCGATCACGATTGCCCTCGCGCCCTGCCTCACCACGTCCGGGATGAAGTCGTGCGCATCCCTGACCGTCCCGGCGATGCAGACGAAGAGGGACCCCGCCTGCGCCTTCCTCGAGTCGTAGACGAGCGTCTCTATCTCCATCTCGAGATTCCCGGCAACCACCTCATATTCCATCCCGTCGAGCAAATCCGCAAGCCTCATCGCAACCCCTCCCCTTTCAACACGGGCGCAGCCCTGGATACCTCCGAGGCTGCGCCGCCATTTTATTTAATCGAGATTTAATTTTCTCCAAAATCCTTATAATTTCCACTCTCCCGTGAATACCTCCGTTGCCGGTCCCGTCATGAATAGATGGTTGCTCTCCGGCTCGTAGGCGATCGTGAGGTTCCCGCCGCGCAGGTGCACGAGCACCTGGTTCTCGGTCTTGCCGTTCAAGATGCAGGCCATCACCGCCGCACAGGCACCGGTACCGCAGGCCCAGGTCTCTCCCGCGCCGCGCTCCCACACGCGCATCGAAATCTCTGACTTCGAGTGCAGCTGCACGAACTCGGTGTTCGTCCGCTTCGGGAAACGCACATGGTGCTCAAACAGCGGGCCGATGTCGGAGAGTTCAAGCCCGTCGACGTCCTCGACGAAAACGACGGCGTGGGGGTTGCCGACGGAGACGCAGGTCATGTGCCACTCCCTCTCATCGACCGCGATCGGCTCGTCCACGACGCGCTCGCCCTCGGCCTTCACCGGAATCTCCTCCGCGGCGATTATCGGCTCCCCCATGTCCACCTTGACCGAGGTCACCTTGCCGTCCTCAAGGAAGAGCTGAAGCGGCTTTATCCCCGCCCCGGTCTCGACTGTGATCTGGGTCTTGTCCGTCATTCCCCGCTCATAGACGTACTTCGCGACACAGCGGATCCCATTGCCGCACATCTCGGCCTCGGAGCCGTCCGCATTGTATATCCTCATCCGAAAGTCCGCTTTATCCGACGGCCCTATCGTTATGAGCCCGTCCGAGCCCACTCCGAAGTGCCTGTCGCTCACTGCGACGGAAAGCGCAGACGCATCGCTGACATTCTCCTCGAAGAGGTTCACGTATACATAGTCGTTTCCACAGCCGTGCATTTTCGTAAATTTCATTTTGATTTCCCCTCAGCCCATTATCCACATCCAGAGGATGGCCAACGCCGCTATGATGCCTATCAGGTCGAGCGCCGCCACGATCACCGCCGCCATCGCAAAAGTCTTCGCCTGGCTTGCGTGTTTTCCGGCCTCGGTCACCATGTTCAGCTGAGCCTCAAGGCTGCTCAGCAGGTTCTGTATGTTGCGGTAGCACATGACGGTCTCGGTGTGCACCTTCTCGGAGAGCTCGCCCTTTGCCATCACCAGCTGTTCCTGGATCTGCACCAGGCTCTCCTTCATCTCCTTGGCCTTCTCGTCGGTGAGCTTGCCGTTCTCGCCGATTTCGCCGCGAACCGCGGACTCGATCTCGTCCATCTTCGCGCCGACTCTCTCGATCATGGCGTCAATCTGCCTGTTGTCGCCGAGCGTCCTCTTGATCTCGGACTCGATGTCGTCCATCTTGACGCCGACTTTCTCGATCATGACGTCCAGCTGCCGCTCGACGCCCGCGCTGATCTTGTCCGCCTGCTCCTGCTTTTCGCGGAGCTCGTCGTCCAGCGCGCTGACCTGCTCCTGTCTCGTGCGGAGCGTATCGTCGAGGACATTGACCTGTTCCTGGCGCTCGTCGACCATGGACTGCATCTCCTGCGCCTTGGTCTCACGCGTGTCGAGCATCCTCTGAAGCTGCATCGCGCGCGCCCTGAATTCATCTATCTGCCTTATGAGGGCATCGTCCTCATCCAATGCCTGGCTCAAACTGTCGTCGCTGTCATAGCTGCTGTCATAGTTGCTGCCGTAGCCGCCGCTGTAGCTGCTGCCGGCATAGCTCTCCTCCTGCTGCATGCCGTAGCTGCCGCCATAGCCGCCGTAGTTCTCTTCCGGCTCCGTGCCGTAGTTTTCCTCCTCCTGCTGCATGCCATAGTCGCTGCCATAGGCGCCGTAACTCTCCTCCTGCTGCATGACAAGGCTGTCTCCTAGCGGCGCTTGCTCCGCACTGTAGGATTCCTGTGCGGTGGGCTCTGCATATGGCTCCATGACCGGTTCTGTGTACGTCTCCTGCGCAATGGGTTCTTCATAAGCCCCTGCGCCGTACGGCTCCCCATAGGCTTCCGTGCCGTATGTCTCCTGCGGCACATCATTCATGACGAGGGGCTCTATCGTCGGCTCCTGGGCGGGTTCTGCGCCATACATTTCTGTGACGGGCTGCTCCGTGATGGGCTCAGTCCCGTATGTCTCCTGCGCCGCGACCGGCTCAGTCCCGTACATTCCCGTGACGGGCTGCTCCGCAACGGGCTCCGCGCTGTAGGTCTCCTGCGCCGCGATCGGCTCAGTCCCGTACATTCCCGTGACGGGCTGTTCCGTGATGGGCTCAGTCCCGTATGTCTCCGGTGCCTGAATGTTCATGACGAGCGGTTCTATGGTGGGTTCGGGCTCGGGCAAAATCTCCGCATCCGTACGTCTCCACGGCGGCACGACATCCCCCTCCTGCTGCGCCGTGGTGGCCTCCGCAACGGGTTCCGCGCTTTGCGACGTCTGCGCCGTGGCGGCCTCCGCGGACTGATCGCCGCTGTGCATCGCCTGCGCCGCAGCGACCTCCTCAGGGGTCCACGTGCTGTACGACGCCTGCTCTGGGGCAGCTTTCGGAATATTCGTTGTCTGCTTTACGTCGGAAGCCCTCTTCTCCTCAAGCCTCCGCTTTTCGTATTCATCGTCGTATTCCTTCGTCTGCCTCATGAAAATATCTTCATAATCCATCTCAAAAGTTTTCCTTTCTCTTCCCCACCATCGATTTTCATGCCGCGCATTTGTTCCATGCACAATTTGTCATATATCATTGTAACATTTTGTCGATTGGTATACAAGTGGTTGAATGAAAAAATTTAATGCGAATTTCAAGAAAAAAGGAGCCGTGGGTCTTGCCCACAGCTCCCTTGAAAATTTATTTTGCCCTGTTTTATTTTGCTGCGTAGAGGGTAACCAGCTTCTTGAGGTGCTCGTAGCGGTCTTTCGCGTTCTGCTCGGACTTCGCGAACAGCTCCGCGGCCCTCGACGGGTTGAACTTTGCCAGTGAGGCGTAGCGGTTCTCGCCCTTTAAGAACTCTTGGTAGTCGCCGGTCGGCTCCTTGGAATCGAGCGTGAAGCCGTCCTTGCCCTCCGCGACAGCGGTCGGGTTGTAGCGGAAGTTGAACCAGTATCCCGCATCGACGGCGAGCTTCTCCTCGGTCTGGGCCTTGCTCATGCCCTTCTTGATGCCGTGGTTGATGCACGGTGCGTAGGCGATGATGAGCGACGGTCCCGGATAAGCCTCGGCCTCCGCGAGAGCCTTCACGCACTGGTTCATGTCCGCGCCCATCGCGATGTGAGCGACGTATACGTAGCCGTAGCTCATCGCGATGCCGGCGAGATCCTTCTTCTTGGTCTCCTTGCCGCCCGCGGCGAACTCTGCGATCGCGCCCATCGGGGTGGCCTTGGATGACTGTCCGCCAGTATTTGAGTACACCTCGGTGTCGAATACCATGACGTTGATGTCACGGCCTGACGCGAGCACGTGGTCGACGCCGCCGAAGCCGATGTCGTATGCCCAGCCGTCGCCGCCGAATACCCACTGAGACTTCTTCGCGAGGTAATCCTTCTCCTTGAGGATCGCCTTTGAAGCGTCACAGCCGCAGGACTCGAGGGTCTTCACGAGCTCGTCGGTCGCCGGACCGTTCTCGATGCCTGATGCGAAGGTCTCGTTCCATTTATTAATTGCTGATTTAACTTCTGCCTTGTCCGTGGCGGCCGCGAGCTCGTCGAGCTCCCTCTTGAGGCGGTCGCGGATCGCGCGCTGTGCGAGGAGCATGCCGTATCCGAACTCAGCCGCGTCCTCGAACAGGGAGTTTGACCAAGCCGGCCCGTGGCCCTGCTTGTTCATCGTGTACGGGGTGGACGGCGATGAGTTTGCCCAGATTGATGAGCAGCCCGTCGCGTTCGCGATGTACATCCTGTCGCCAAACAGCTGGGTGATCAGCTTTGCGTATGGGGTCTCGCCGCATCCACCGCACGCGCCTGAGAACTCAAGCAGCGGCTGGCGGAACTGTGAACCCTTCACGGATACAAGCTTGAACTTGTCGATGACGTCCTCCTTGTCCGGAAGCGTCACGGCGTAGTCGAAGTATTTCTGCTCGTTTTGGTTCGCCTCGAAGCTCTGCATCGTGATCGCCTGCACCTTGTCCGGGCAGACGTTTACGCATGAGCCGCAGCCCGTGCAGTCGTATGCGGATACGACTACGGAGAACTTGTAGCCGTCCATCTGGTTGAGGTCCTTCATCTGCATGCCTTCCGGGGCAGCTGAGGCCTCAGCGGAGGTCATCGCAACCGGGCGGATCGCGGCGTGCGGGCAGACATATGAGCACTGGTTGCACTCGATGCACTTGGTCGCATCCCATACCGGGACATCGGTCGCGACGCCGCGCTTCTCGTATGCTGCGGTGCCTGACGGGGTCCAGCCCGTAGCGTAACGCTGGGTGATGGAGGTCGGGATCGTGTTGCCCTGCTGAGCGTTCACCTTTGACTGTACGTCCTTTACGAAGCTTACGATGTCGGCGTTGTCGCCCTTGACCTCGCTGCTGTAGTCGTCGTCGCCGCAGTTCTTCCAGCTCTCCGGCACGTCAACCTTGACGTATGCGGTAGCGCCGGCGTCGATCGCGTCGTGGTTCATCTTTACGACGTCGTCGCCCTTCTTGGCGTAGGAAGCGGTCGCCGCGTCCTTCATGAGCTTTATGACTTCCTCCTCCGGGATCAGCTTCGTCAGGGAGAAGAATGCGGACTGAAGCACCGTGTTGATGCGGTTGCCGAGGCCGATCTCCTTGCCGATCTTGACGCCGTCGATGATGTAGAAGTTGATGTTGTTCTCAGCGATGTAGCGTTTCACCTGGCCCGGGAGCTTCTCGTCGAGCTCGTCGGCGGTCCACTGGGTGTTGAAGAGGAACGTGCCGCCCGGGACGAGGTCCTGGACCATGTTGTACTTATAGATGTATGCCGTGCAGTGGCAGGCAACGAAGTCCGCCTGTGAGATCAGGTAGGTCGAGCGGATCGGGGTGTGGCCGAAGCGCAGGTGCGAGATCGTGACGCCGCCGGACTTCTTTGAGTCATAGTCGAAGTATGCCTGGGCGTACATGTCGGTGTTGTCGCCGATGATCTTGATTGAGTTCTTGTTCGCGCCGACCGTGCCATCCGCGCCGAGCCCCCAGAACTTGCAGTTCGTGGTGCCCTCCGGCGTCGTGACCGGGTTCTCCTTGACGTCGAGCGAGAGGTTCGTCACGTCGTCGGTGATGCCGATCGTAAAGCGCGGCTTCTCGGTGTTGTTGAACACCGCGATGATCTGGCCCGGGGTCGTGTCCTTCGAGCCGAGGCCGTAGCGGCCGCTCGTGATCGTCACCTGGTCGAACTTGGAGCCCTTGAGCGCAGCGACGACGTCGAGGTAGAGCGGCTCGCCCAAAGAGCCCGGCTCCTTCGTGCGGTCGAGGACCGCGATCCTCTTTACGGTGTCCGGGATGACTGAAATGAGGGCTTCCTTTACGAACGGGCGGTACAGGCGAACCTTCACGACGCCGACCTTCTCGCCGCGCGCCATGAGGAAGTCAACCGTCTCGTCGATCGTCTCGCACACGGAGCCCATCGCGATGATGATGTGGTCCGCATCCTTGGCGCCGTAGTAGTTGAACAGCTTGTAGTCCGTGCCGATCTTCTCGTTCACCTTGTCCATGTACATCTGGACGATGCCCGGGAGCTCGTCGTATGCCGTGTTGCAGGCCTCCCTTGACTGGAAGAAGATGTCCGGGTTCTGCGCTGAGCCCATCGATACCGGATGGTTCGGGTTCAGTGAGTTCTTGCGGAACGCGTCGACCGCGTCCATGTCGACCATGTCCTTGAGATCCTCATAATCCCAGGTCTCGATCTTCTGGATCTCATGCGAGGTGCGGAAGCCGTCGAAGAAATTGATGAAAGGAACACGTCCCTTGATTGCTGAGCAGTGTGCAACCGGAGTGAGGTCCATGACCTCCTGCACGGATGACTCGCACAGCATCGCCGCGCCGGTCTGGCGGCAGGCGTAAACATCTGAATGGTCGCCGAAAATGTTCAGCGCGTGGGTAGCCACGCAGCGCGCGGAAACATTGAACACGCCCGGGAGTCTCTCACCTGCAACCTTGTACAGGTTCGGAATCATGAGCAGCAAGCCCTGCGACGCGGTGTATGTCGTGGTCAGCGCGCCTGCCGCGAGGGAGCCGTGCACCGTGCCGGCCGCGCCCGCCTCGGACTGCATCTCGGTCACCTGCACCGTCTGGCCGAAGATGTTCTT
>JAJQIQ010000234.1 GCA_021199135.1 Clostridiales bacterium
ACGAGATCGACGTCTCCCGCGCGGAGGCTGCGAAGCAGCGCGCCGAGGAGCGTATTGCCGCAAAGCAGGCCGACCTCGACCTCAAGCGCGCCGAGTTCGCCCTGCACAAGGCGCTCACCCGAATCAACGCGGCCGGGAAAAAGTCTTGACAAACACGGATTTCTTCCCTATAATAGACGTACTTGAGGCGGATTTAAGTCCCCTTATCCATACTCGGATGAGGGGATTTTATTATATCTAGAATTAACTTTTACCTGCCTCAAACGGCGAAACGTATCGGCCATATGGCGACGTTTGCGAGAAATTTAATCTAGATTTAATATCGGAGGAAAGACAGATGACTTTGTACGGCGAGCTCGTCGCGCGCGGCCTGATCGCGCAGGTGACGGACGAGGAAAAAATCAAGGATTTGATAAACAATGGCAAGGCGACGTTCTACATCGGCTTCGACCCGACGGCGGACAGCCTGCATGTCGGCCACTTCATGGCCCTGTGCCTCATGAAGCGGCTGCAGATGGCTGGCAACCGCCCGATCGCGCTCCTGGGCGGCGGCACCGGCATGGTCGGCGACCCGTCCGGGCGCACTGACATGCGCCAGATGCTTACCCCTGAGGAAATCGGGCACAACTGCGACCGCTTCAAAGAGCAGATGAGCCGCTTCATCGACTTCTCAGACGGCAAGGCGCTGATGGTGAACAATGCCGACTGGCTGATGGACTTAAACTACATCGAAGTGCTGCGCGAGATTGGCCCGCACTTCTCGGTAAACAGGATGCTGACGGCGGAATGTTACAAGCAGCGCATGGAGCGTGGCCTAAGCTTCCTCGAATTCAACTACATGATCATGCAGAGCTACGACTTCTACGTCCTCTACCAGAGATACGGCTGCAACATGGAGTTCGGCGGGGACGACCAGTGGAGCAATATGCTGGGCGGCACGGAGCTCATACGCCGCAAGCTGGGCAAAGACGCTTACGCGATGACGATAAACCTCCTCTTAAACTCCGAGGGCAAGAAGATGGGCAAGACCCAGTCAGGCGCCGTCTGGCTCGACCCCGAAAAGACTTCGCCGTTCGACTTCTTCCAGTACTGGCGCAATGTCGCGGACGCGGACGTGCTAAAGTGCATCCGCATGCTGACATTCCTGCCGCTCGAGGAGATTGACGCGATGGAGTCCTGGGAGGGGGCGCAGCTCAACGAGGCGAAGGAGATACTGGCGTATGAGCTCACGAAGCTGGTCCACGGCGAGGAGGAGGCGAACAAGGCCCGCGAGGCTTCGCCCGCGCTCTTTGCGGGCGGCGGCGACGCGTCGAACATGCCGACCGTGACCGTGACAGAGGCGGATTTTGCGGAGAGGGACATGGACATCATGGCGCTCCTTGTAAAAGCGGGGCTCTGCGACAGCCGTTCCGATGCGAGGCGCGCGGTGCAGCAGGGCGGCGTCTCCGTCGACGGTGAAAAGATTGATGACATCGCCACAACTTACGCGCTCTCAGATTTCGCGGGCGACGGCAAGGTCGTAAAGCGCGGCAAGAAGAAGTTCACGAAGGTCGTCGTGGGCTGAAAATGGTTAGGTTCTGACATTGACAGAACGCAAATTGAAAAATCTTTTCAAGCTCTTCCCATAATGACAGAAGCCCTTGATTTTTTAACTCACGGTATATAAAATTTAACCAGGAGTTAAATCAGGAGGGTGCATGCCGGAGATCAAGCTGGGAAGTACGTTAAAAAGATACCGTCAGGGCATCGGGTGGAGCGTTGAGGAAGTTTCCAATGAACTACGCGAAAATTACGGCCTGGACATTGCCACGAAGACGATTTACGGCTGGGAGAGCGACCAGGCATACCCGCGTACGCCGGTATTCATCGCCCTGTGCAACCTTTACGGAATAGAAAAGCTCGACACCGCGGTGGACTCGCTGCCAGAGCCGGGAGGTTTCCGGATGAGCGACGACGAGAAGACGATAGTCCTCTCCCTGCGCAGGAAGCCGCAGATGCAGGCGGCGGTGAGGAAGCTGCTCGACGTGCGTTGAGGCGTTGAAATTGAAAAGAAAGCCATGCATGAGGCTGTCATTGCCAGGAATCGGCGGTGGCAGCTTTTTTCATGCCCGCGAGCATAGTACTTTTGACCCATAAAGGCGCACATTTAGTGCCAAAACGAGAATTTTGGGTCTTTTTTCCACAAAATATAGAAAAAATAATGGAAAAATTTGTACTAAAATCTAGACAGGAATGTAACAAGTATGATAAAATAATAATAGCGTAGTTTGACAGTGGCACGATGCGAACTGTCAGGCATATAATTTGGAGAGGAGAGGTAAATAATGAGCAAGAGCAACCCCAAAAACCCCAACAGGGAGAGGACGTCTTTCCTGGCTTCAATCAAAGGAAAAATCATGATACTGCTTGTGGCATGTGTCATAGTGTCAGTGGTGGTCGTCATGGCCATCACGCTCCCGCAGATGCGCAGCACCTTAAAGAACCTCAGCATGAACTACATGTATGACGTCACGATGACGCTGGGCGACGAGATGGAACTGTACAAGGACAATTACGGCACGGACGAACTGCTCACGCTTGACACGCTGACAAGCCTGTGCGAGGGGGTCGGCATCAAGGGTCTTGACACCAGTTACGCTTACGTCGTGGCGGAAGACACCACGATGCTCTACCACCCGACGGCGTCGAAGATAGGCCAGCCGGTCGAGAACTCGGTCGTGCTCCAGGTCTGCGGCGACCTGCAGGAGGGCAAGAGCGTCGACAACGCGGTCGTCGAGTACTACTTCAACGGCAGCATGCGCTACGCGGCGTACTACGTGGACCCTGATTCGGAATTCGTCCTGATCATATCAGCCGAGGTGCCGGACGTCATGGCGACCATAAACAGGCTGCTCATCATGGGCATTGTCAGCGGCATAATCATCGTTGTCCTGGTCGCGATAGTCGGGTTCTTCATCGCGACAAGCATGATGAGGCCGTTCAACGAGATAACGGAAGTCGTGAGGAAGTTCGCGGACATGGACTTCTCCGCAAACGAAGTGCAGCAGAAGCTCGACCGGCGCAAGGACGAGACCGGCAACATGAGCCGGGCGGTTTCAGTCCTGCACGGCAAGCTCGTAGGCATGGTGAGCAAGCTGCGCGACGAGAGCGACAAGCTGTTTAAGGTTTCCGATTCGCTGAACAGCAACGCGGGCGAGACCGCGAACTCAGTCGAGATGGTCGAGAGGGCGGTATCCGAGATCGCCGACGGCGCGGCGTCGCAGGCGAGCGACACGCAGAAGGCCACCGAGGCAGTCATCGAGATAGGCGAGATGATGGAGGAGACCTCAGGCGAGATGAGCAAGCTGATAGAGAACGCGACGGAGATGAAGGAGTCGAGCGACGAGGCTTCGGCTACGCTGTCACAGCTCGACCAGATAAACAAGAGGGCGCGCCAGGCGATAGACGTCATCTACGAGCAGACGAACACGACGAACGAGTCGGCGCAGAAGATCCGCGAGGCGACATCGCTGATTTCCTCCATCGCGGAGGAGACGAACCTGCTGTCACTCAACGCCAGCATCGAGGCGGCGAGGGCAGGCGAGCAGGGACGAGGCTTTGCCGTAGTCGCGACGCAGATCCAGAAGCTCGCGGAGCAGTCGAGCGCGTCGGCGCAAAAGATCGAGAACATCACGGATTCGCTGATCGAGGATTCAGAGAAGGCCGTGCAGACGATGGCGTCTGTCCAGGACATCATGGCAGAGCAGAGCGACCACGTGGCGAAGACGGACGAGATTTTCGGCCGCGTCAAGGAGGGAATCGACAACTCCATCGAGGGGGTTTCGAGGATCGCGGAGAAGACGCAGCAGATGGACGGAGCGCGAGCGAGCGTCGTGGATGTCGTGCAGAGCCTGACGGCGATCGCCGAGGAGAATGCGGCGAGCACCGAGGAGACCACTGCATCCGTCACGGAAGTCGGCAGCATCGTCGGCCAGATTTCGGACAATGCGACCGTGATGAAGGACGTCGCGGACGAGCTCGAGCAGAGCATGAGCGTCTTCAAACTGTAAATTTTGCGAACGCCATGAGAGAAGGAGCGTAAGATGAGCGCACAGAGCGACCTGGAAAAAGTGCTGCGCGACCTGCATGTCCTGCTTTCAAAGAGCGAGCCCTACCCGAAAGACGCGAGCCTTGTCGTTGTCGACAGGCAGCGCATGATAGACCTGCTCGAGGGCCTGAACCAGAGCATAAGCCGGATTCTTGACGAGTGCGAGATGACCAAGAGCAGCCGCGAGAGGGCACAGCGCGAGTTCCAGAAGCAGGGCGACGAGATTATCTGGGATGCGAGCCGCAAGGCGGAGGACATATACGCCGCCTCCGTGATGTACATGGACGAGGCCCTAAACGGCATCCAGGAGATCATGAAGGATGCACAGAGGGACTTCGCACGGATTTGCGAGGACGCCGACGAGCGGATTAAGAAGGAGACGCGCCGCGTAAAGGCCAACCAATCCGAGCTTGGGAGCCAGTTGCAGGATCTCGTGGACACCGAGAAGTACTTAAAGATCATCGAGGACCGCAACCGCGAGAAAGAGCGCGAGAAGGCAAAGCGCGAGGGCAAGAAGCCGGAGCTCGACGAGGAGAAAGCCCTGTATTCAAACCGCACGACCGAGATCAAGATAAACCAGGAGTATCTCGACCGGCTGGGGCTGAGCGTCGTGGACGGCGGGGCACCGGCGGCGGGATCCCCGGGCGAGATGAAGAGCGCGGTCCCTGACATCCAGGTCAACGAGAACGCGGCCTACTTCAAATGGAAAGAAGCTCAAGGGCGATGACATTAATTAAAGCTAGGTTTAATAAAGTTGGGCTGAAATAGAAATTAAATCCACATTTAACAAAATGAAAGAGGACAGGAAAGATGAGACTTTACGAAAACGGAGCGTATCTCGTGAACGGAAGCGAGATCGCCGCCACTGCGGAGGAGGCCTCCGCGAAGCTCGGAAAGCCGGTGGGCGAGGACGAGGCGAGGAGGGCGACGATCGCGTACGGGATACTCGAATCGCACACCACCTC
>JAJQIQ010000178.1 GCA_021199135.1 Clostridiales bacterium
ATGTCCACGACGTCCACCGAGAACACCTCCGCGATCTGGAACACCTCGGCCTTCTGCTTCGTGTCGATGTCCATTATCTTTGCGAATAAAATTTCCTTCATGTGGAGCGGAACCGATGTCAGGTCGATGACCTTTATGACCTCGACCATGCGGTTTAATTGCTTTTTTATCTGCTCAAAAGTGACATCGTCGCTCGTCACGCAAATTGTCATCCGCGATACGGTCTCGTCCTCGGTCGTGCCGACTGTGAGCGACTGGAGGTTGTATGATTTCGCGGAAAAAAGGCCGGACACCTTCGCGAGCACCCCGACCTGATTCTCCACATATAGCGCAATCCAGCGGTTTTTCATCTCTGACATGTCCGTCCTCCTACTTCAATATCATCTGGCTCATCGGGTTGCCGCCCTGCACCATCGGCAGGACCAGCTCGTCCGATGCGATCATAAACTCTATCACCGTCGGCGCGTCGGTGTGCTTCTTAGCCTCCTCAAACGCCGCGTCGATTTCATTCTCATCCTGCACGCGAAGCCCGTATGCCCCGTAGCTCTCGGAAAGCTTCACGAAATCCGGCACATAGGGCGGGCACGATTTCCCCGGTCCCTTGCAGCCGAGCGGGCATGACGGGCGCTGCCGCAGGCAGGTCGCGATGTAGCGCTTGCCGTAGAAAAGCTCCTGCATCTGGCGCACCATGCCGAGGTAGTCGTTGTTTAAGATGCAGATCGTGATCGCCGTCCCCTGCGTGACCGCCGTCGCCATCTCCTGTATGTTCATCTGGAAGCCGCCGTCGCCGGTGATGCAGACGACCTCGCGATTGGGGTTTGCGAGCTTCGCCCCGATCGACGCCGGGAGCCCGAATCCCATTGTGCCAAGGCCCCCCGAGGTTATCATCTGGCTTTCTCCCTCGAGCTCGATGTACTGCGTCGCCCACATCTGGTGCTGCCCTACGTCGGTGACGAATATGCTCCCCGCGTAGTTTTTGTTTATGTGCTCCATTATCATCTGCGGGGTCATGCCGCGGTCGCGCCGCATCGCGAGCGGATTCTCGCTCTCCCACTCCTGTATCTGCTCCATCCACGCCGACGTGTCCTTCTCCTCTGCCCAGTCGATGAGCTTCTCGAGTGCGAGAGTCGCATCAGAGACGACCGGCACGTCGACGACGACGTTCCTCGATATCGACGCGCTGTCGATGTCGATGTGGACGATCTTCGCGCCTGGCGCGAACTCGGTCAAATCGCCGGTTATGCGGTCGTTGAACCTCGTCCCGATTGAGAAGAGGAGGTCGCACTTGCTGATTGCCATGTTTGCCGCATACCTGCCGTGCATCCCGCAGTTCCCGATGTAGAGCGGGTGGTTCGTTGGGATTGCGCCCTTGCCCATTATCGTCGTGACGACTGGGACTTTCGTTCGCTCTACGAACTCCCTCATGAGAGCGTTCGCGTGGGATATGTTCACGCCGCCGCCCGCGAGGATGAGAGGCCTCTCGGCGGCCTTGAGCATCTTGTACGCGCGCTTGAGCTGCCCGATGTGGACGCTCATGTTCGGCTTGTAGCCGCGGATCTCTATCTTTTTCGGGTATTCCGACGGGCCGGATGCGACCTGGATGTCCTTCGGAATGTCGACGAGCACCGGGCCGGGCTTTCCGGTCGATGCGATGTAAAACGCCATCCTGATTATCCTGCCTAGGTCCTCGCGGTTTCGCACCGTCACGCCGTACTTCGTGACGCTGCGCGTCATGCCGACGATGTCCACCTCCTGGAAAGCGTCGTTTCCAATCAGGTTGAGCGGGACCTGGCCGGTGAAGCAGACGAGCGGGATGCTGTCGTAGAACGCGTCCGCAAGCCCGGTTATCGTGTTTGTCGCGCCGGGACCGCTCGTCACCAGGCACACGCCGACCTTGCCGGTGGAGCGGGCATAGCCCTCCGCCTCGTGGATGAGCGCCTGCTCATGCCTTCCCAGGACTATGCGTATGTCTTCCTTCTTGTAGAGCTCGTCGAAGAGGTCCGTGACCGTCCCGCCCGGGTAGGCGAATACCGTATCCACGTCCTCCTCCTCTAGCGCCTTCCTGAATAGTTTTCTCCCAGTGATGTCCATCCCGTGTCCTCCTAAATTTCATCTCTTGCGTTCATATCGGTAAAAGAAAAATTCGATGTCAAAATATGTCTGCTCCTCGCTGTCGCCCGTCATCACCCACTCCGGTCTCTCGTCGAGGTTCGGAAAGTAGGCGTCAGCGTCGTAGGAATAATTTATCTTCGTGATGTGCGCCACGTCGCAGAAATCCAAGAGCTCCCGATAGACCTGTCCGCCGCCGATCACGTACACGTCGCCGCTGTCGTAGGGAAGCAGCGCCTCCAAAAGCTCATCGACCGAGTGCACGACCTGCGCCCCCCGCACCTTATAATCCGGATTGTGGCTCAGTACGAAGCAAGTCCTCCCGTCCGGGGGCAGGGCGTTCGGGAAGCCCTCGAGCGTCTTCCTGCCCATCACGACGACCTTTCCCATCGTCTCCTCGCGGAAGAACTGCTGGTCCATCGGGATCTGCACGAGAAGCTTTCCGTTTTTGCCTATCGCCCAGTTGCTGTCGACGGCTGCGATTAGATTCATGATTTCTCCTTATTGTAACAAAAATCCAGTTCCACATACGGAAACTGGATTTTAATGAAGAGCGATAGACGGGACTCGAACCCGCGGTCTCGACCTTGGCAAGGTCGCGCGTTACCAACTACGCCACTATCGCACAATCTGCGCTCTCGGCTCTCTGAGCCCTCAAACAAAGTACATCATATCAGATGAGAGCGCCCATGTCAACTGTTTTTTTAATTTTAAATTCCTAATCCTCCGAATCGCTCAGCGATGAAAAGTAGTCCTCCATGGAGGAGATGTTCGTGTATATCGTCTTTGTCGGTATATTCGACGCATAGAGCGAGTACCCGCTGTAGCACGCCCAGACCACGATCGCCGCGATGATTACCCACGCGACGGTGACCCCCGCGACATGCTGCCTCTTCTCCCTGCGGATTATCTTCTTGCGGTTCGCCTTCTCCTGCTTGTATCTCTCAACCTTTGCCTGGCTCATTGTCTCTCCCAATTCCTTTCAATCATAGTACCGCATTTCATTCTACACAAATTGGAAAGAAAAATCAAGAGGTAATTTACATCTGCCTGGAAATGTCGAGGCACTTCATCACCGCCTCGATGACGCTGCTGCGCATCCCCCTCTCCTCGAGCACTCGCACCGCCTGGATCGTCGTGCCTGCCGGGGAGCAGACCATGTCCTTGAGCTCGCCGGGGTGCTTTCCCGTGTCGAGCACCATCTTCGCGCTCCCTAGGACCGCCTGCGCCGCGAACCGATAAGCCTGCGCACGGGGCATCCCGCCCGCGACCGCCGCGTCCGCCATCGCCTCTATGAACATGAACACGTAGGCCGGGGAACTCCCGCTCACCGCCGTCACCACGTCCATCAAGTGCTCCGCCACGACCTCGGTCTCCGAGAAGCCGCCGCAGATGTCCCGCACGAGCGCGAGGTCATCCTCGGTCACGAGGTCTCCCGCGCACATTCCCATCATCCCCGCGCCGACCATCGACGGGGCGTTGGGCATCGTGCGGATGACCTTGACATTGCCCCCGAACTGCTCCGACAGCCAGGCGAGCGTCTTGCCCGGGGCCATCGAGATTATGATTGCGCCCTTTTTCACGGAATCCTTGACCTCAGCTATGACTTCTTCATAAAACTGCGGCTTTACCGCGAGGAACAATATTTCCGAAAACTCCGCGACTTTTTTGTTGTCGAGCGTCGCCTGCACCCCAAACTGCTCCGCCTTTGCATCGAGCGAGGCCTTGGTCTTGCAGGAAATCATTATGTCGCCCGGCTTGCACTTTCCAGACTCAAGTATTCCCCCCAGCATCGCCGAGCCCATGTTCCCACAGCCGATGAATCCAATTTTTTTATCCATATTTTCACTTCCTCACGAACGGTAATCCCCGTTTATCTTCACGTAATCGTATGTGAGGTCGCAGCCCCACGCCTTCGCGCAGGCCTCTCCCTGGTTTAAGCTGACGTCTATGAAGATCTCGTCCTCGGCGAGGATCTTTGCCGCGAGCTCCTCCGAGAACGGGATGCCCGTCCCGCCCTCGCAGACCTGCACCTTCCCCGCCTTGGAGCCGATCGATACCGCGACCTTTCCTATGTCAAACTCCGCCTCCGCGTAGCCGACCGCGCAGAGTATCCTGCCCCAGTTCGCGTCCTCGCCGAACATCGCGCACTTCACGAGCGGCGAGCGGACCACTGCCTTCGCGACAGTTATGGCGGTGTCGAGGTTCGGGGCCTGTGTGCACGAGCACACCAAGAGCTTCGACGCTCCCTCGCCGTCTTTCGCGAGCATCTGCGTGAGGCTCGAGAGCACCTCGTAGAGCATTTGTTTAAAGAAGATATAATCGGCATTTTCCTCCGTGATTGCAGGATTTCCTGCAAGGCCGTCCGCCATCACTACAAGCATGTCGTTCGTCGAGGTGTCGCCGTCGACACTCAGGCAGTTGTACGTCACCTTCACGGTCTCCGAGAGCGCCCGCTGTAGCATCTCCGATGAGATGTCGGCATCGGTGGTGACAAAGTTTAGGGTCGTGGCCATGTTCGGGTGGATCATCCCGCTGCCCTTCGCCATCCCGCCTATCGTGCAGGCCTTCCCGCCGAGCGAAAACCGGATCGCGACCTCCTTCTTCACCGTGTCGGTCGTCATGATCGCGGTCGCCGCCTCCGCGTGGTTCTCGGGCGAGAGCCCCGCCGCAAGCTCGGCGATGTGCGCCTCTATCGGCTCTATCGGAAGCGTAAGCCCGATGACGCCGGTCGAGGCCACGAGGACCTCGTCCGCGCTGATCCCGAGCGCGTCTGCGGCGAGACGGCACATCTCCTCCGCCTTCTGCTCGCCGTCCGCGTTTCCGGTGTTGGCGTTCTTGCTGTTTGCGATTATCGCGCGGGCTTGGCCGCCGGTCGCCTCAAGGTGCCGCCGCGTCACCGCAATCGGTGCGCCCTTGACCTTGTTTTTCGTGTA
>JAJQIQ010000109.1 GCA_021199135.1 Clostridiales bacterium
CCTCGCGCAAGCGGGGGAGTGGAGGATGGCATCCCCCGGCGCCGACCTTTCGTAGCAGAGCCGCACCGCCTCATCCAATGTGTCACAGCGCGCCACATCCGTAAAGCCGTGGCGACGGGCGCAGTCCTCAATTTTCTCTGCGGTCTCCCCGATAAGCGCGAGAAGCTTGACTTTCCCGTCGAAAGATTCAATCCACTCGTCAAACTGGGCGTCCTTGTCGTAGCCGCCGCCTATGAGCAGCGTGGGCCTGTCCATCGCGCGGATTCCCTTTATCGCGGCGTCGGTGTTCGTTCCCTTGGAGTCGTTGTAGAATTTGACCCCGCGCTTCTCGGTCACGAACTCTATCCTGTGCTCGACCGCCTTAAACTCGCGCAAAGTCTTTTGTATCACGTCCATCGGCACTCCCATCGCCGTAGCAATGGCGATCGCCGCCATGACATTCTCGAAATTGTGCTCGCCGAGAAGGTTCAGTTCCCTCACGCCGATTATTTTTTCGCTCTTGCCGCCCTTCGCGGATAATATGTCCTCCCCGTCGAGGTAATAGCCGTCGTCGAGCTTCCTCTTGCTGCTGAAATAGACGGCCGTCGCGGGGCAATTTTTCCCAAATTCACGTAACCGCTCATCCTCGTAGTTGAGCACGCAGGTTTCCTTCTTCGTCTGGTTCTTCGTGATCGACTCCTTCGCGGCGATGTATGCCTCCATCGTGTGGTGACGGTTCAGATGGTCGGGCGTGATGTTTAGGATTGCGGAGACGTCCGGCTTAAACTCGTGGATAGTCTCGAGCTGGAAGCTGCTGATCTCCGCCGCCGTCACGGTCTCATCGGTCATCGTCGCCGCCTCCGAGGTGTAGGGGATGCCGATGTTGCCGACGGTCCTCGCATCATCATAGAAATTCCCAAAAATCTCGCCGACCAGCGACGTCGTTGTGGTCTTGCCGTTCGTGCCTGTGATCGCGGCAGTCCTCCCTCTGCCGAAGCGGTAGGCCAATTCCACCTCACCCCAGATCGCCGTCCCCGTCTCGACGAGAGACTCCACCATCGGCGAGTCGGTCGGCACGCCGGGGCTTAAGACCGCCGTGTCGATCGTCCGAAGCTGCTGCTGCGTGAGCTTGCCGAGCATCAGCGGAATCGCCCTCATGTCCGGGTTCTTCTCATAGAATCCGTCCACGTCGAGCTCCGTGTTCTCGTCGAAGAGCGCCACGTCAATTTTTTCATTCAGCAGGAGCCGCGCCGCCGCGACCCCGCTTATGCCTGTCCCTATCACAAGTACCCGTCCGCCTATTCCGTGATTCATAAATGTCTCCCATCCGTGGGCAATCGCTGTCCATCCCAGTGCTATTTTATTAAATATGCTTTTAATTTTCCTCGTCTACCGTCTCAGAGATATCGTCGTCGATGACATCATCTGTCTCCTCGACTGTCTCCTCGACTGTCCCCTCAACTGTCTCCGATGCCGTGCTCTCCCCCGCCTCGTTGGTCTCGCTGGATTCCCCGTTCCACTGCGCGTTCACGCCGGTCACGTCAAGCCCCGCGTTTGCGCCGGTGAGCTCCTCGTCCGGGAAGATGTTCATGTACGGCAGAACCTCCTCCAAAATCTCGCGGGCAATGTTCATCGCGAAGTAGCTGTGCGCCTGATCCGCCGCGTTCGGCTCGTCGACGATGCAGTAGATGACGACCTGCGGGTTGTCGTACGGGGCGAAGCCCATGAAGGAGACGAGGTAGTTGCCGGTCGATCGCGGCAGCTTCTCGGCCGTCCCGGTCTTGCCGCCCATCGAGTAGCCGTCGACCTGGGCGGTGCTGCCGGTGCCCTCCGCCACGACGCTGAGCAGGTAGTCCTTTATCTGCGCGCTCGTGCTCTCGGATATGGTCTGCTTGACTTCTATCGGGTCGTGCGTCTCTATCGTGTTTCCCTCGGAGTCCGTGATCTTCTTTACGATCTGCGGCTGGTAGTAGGTGCCTCCGTTTATCAGCGAGCAGTAGGCGCTTATCATCTGGATCATCGTGCAGTTGAAGTTCTGCCCGAAGGCGTTCGTCGCGAGGTCGATCGCCGTGATGTCGTCGAGCGTGTACACAAGGCTCGCGGTGTTCGCCTCGCCTGGGAGGTCGATGCCGGTCTTTGCGCCGAAGCCGAATATCGACTGGTAGTTCACAAAGTTCTCCGCGCCGATCTTGTATGACATCTGCATGAGCGAATCGTTGCATGAGTCCATCAGGGCCCCGCGCACCGTCTCGAGCCCGTGGCCGTTCTTGCTGACGCAGCTTATCCAGCGGTCGAACATCTCGCCGCCGTCGCAGAAGAATGTCATGTCGTCGGTGATCGTCCCGGTCTCAAGCCCCGCCGCCACCGTGCACGGCTTCTGCACCGAGCCCGGCTCGTAGGTCGATGATATGCAGTAGTTCTGCCAGAGCCCGTTTAATATGTCGAGCGTCTCGGAGTCAGTCATCTCGGAGAGCTCCTCCTCGCTGTAAAGCGAGCTTAAATCTCGTGGATTGTTGAGGTCAAACTCGGGGTAGTCCGCCATCGCGAGGATGTAGCCGGTGTTCGGGTCCATGACGACGACCGCCGTGTTCGTGCTGCCCGCGCCGTCGCGGTAGTTGTCGCGGTAGAGCTCGTTGAACTCCTCGATCTTCTCCTCGACGATTGACTGGATGTTTGCGTCTATCGAGCAGACCAGCGTGTCGCCGTCCTGCGCCGCTATCACGGTCTTCTCGAAGTCGCTGTCTGAATTTAAGTAGCCGTACTCCCTGCCGTTGACGCCGTTTAGCACGTCGTCGTAGTAATTCTCAAGCCCGGTCGTCCCGACGTTGCCGTCCGAGGTGAAGCCTATGACCGAAGCCGCCAAGGTGCCATACGGGTAGGTCCGCTGGTACTCTTTTTCAAACCAGACGCCGTTGATGTAAGGGTTTACGCTGTTGCCATTCTCGTCGACCTCATTCTGCATATTGACGAAGGGCTGGATCTCGTCGTATGAAAGCTTCGTCTCCAGCACGATGTACTTGCTGTCCGCCCTGTCCCGGGCGTAGCCCTCCAATGTGTCGCGGTCGAGGTCGGGAAAGCAGGTCACGAGCGCGTCGATCGTCGGCTCGATGTAGTCTTCGTTGTAGGTCATGACCGAGCAGTCGAGGATGACGTTGTAGACCGCCTCGCTGGTCGCCAAGATTGTCCCGTTTGCGTCGACGATATCGCCCCGCTGGTACGGCAGGGTCTGGCTGTCGTAGGACATCTGCGAGAGGACCTTCTTCTCGTACTTGTCGCCACTTGTGTACTCGATGTATGTAAGCCTTGCGACGAGCGCGCAGAGCAGAACCACTATGACGGAAAAAAGCGCCACAAGCTTGGCGCGCATTTTCCGGTCTAATTTTTTTGGAGGCCTCTTCCTCCGTCTCCTCCTCTGCCTTCTCATAATATCACCTATTAATTGGGAATGTCCTCATACTGGTCCATGAAGTTGCTGTTCTCAACCGAGTAATATATGACCTGATCCTCGCTCGGGTAGGACATTCCAAGCTCATTTATCGCCACGTCCCTGATCTCGCTTAGGTCAACGGACGTCGTAAGCCTCTTGTAGCGCGCGTCGTTGTCGGCCCGCAGGTCATTCACCTGCGACTGGAGCGACGCGATCGAGTTTATCCTCGTCGTGACCTGCGCCTGCAGGTGCACGAGCATTGCGGCAGAGCCCGCGACCATGAACACGCAGACCGTGAGGAACGCGACGTAGCCCCGGCTCATGCCCATCGCGCGCGCCCTGTTCCTCTGGACGGCGTTTCTCCTGCGGCGGCGGCGCGCCATCTCCTCGCGCTCTTCGCGCTCACGCCTCTCCTGCTCGCGCCTCTGCGGAGATGCGAGCTCCCTGACCGTATTCCCGTCTACGTAATAATCATTCCTAGTCGCCATAGTGCTTCCCTGCCTTCTGTAAAAAGTTAAATCTTAACTTAATTTTTATCCCCGCTCGAACACGCGAAGCTTCGCGCTCCTTGAGCGGCTGTTTTCCTGCTGTTCCTCCATGGACGGCAGGATTGGTTTCCTCGTTATCACCTTTCCCAAAGATTTCTTTCCGCACACGCACACCGGAAAATTCTTCGGGCAGGTGCATGGATCTTCGTTTTTCTTAAAGCTTGTTTTAACTATTCTGTCCTCAAGCGAGTGGAACGTGATCACGCACATCCTCCCGCCCGGGGCCAAGAGCCTTATCATCTCGTCTATGTGCCCCGCGAGCACGTCGAGCTCGCGGTTCAGCTCAATCCTTATCGCCTGGTACGTCCTCCGCGACGGATGCCCGTCCTCTCGGGCTTTCGCCGGCACCGCCGACCTTATCGCCGCGTTCAGCTGCCCTGTCGTCCTTATCGGCTCCCTCTCCCTCGCAGATACGATGTGCGCTGCGATGCTCTTTGCAAAGTGGTCCTCGCCGTAGTCCCTGATGACGCGGTACAATTCTTCCTCGCTGTAGCCGTTTACGATGTCGGCGGCTGTCATCTCCTGCCTATCGTCCATCCTCATGTCGAGCGGCGCGTCCTCCACCCGGTAGGTAAATCCGCGCTCGGGCTCATCGAGCTGAAACGACGACACGCCCAAATCCAAAAGTATTCCGTCAACCTTATCTATTCCAAGCTCCCGCAGCACCGCCGCCATCTCGGAGTAGTTGCTGCGCACTATTTCGACCCTGTCCGCAAACGGCGCGAGCCTCTCCGTCGCGGCCGCTATCGCGTCCGCATCCTGATCAATCCCGACCAGCCTCCCACTTGTGAGCCGTTTCGCAATCTCAAACGAATGCCCCGCTCCCCCGAGCGTCCCGTCGACGTACACCCCGTCCGGGCGGATATTCAACGCCTCTATTGTCTCATCCAGGAGCACCGGCTTATGCTCGAAACCCATCCTCTTCCCAACCTCTCACCGCGACAGCATCTTCTCAAATACGACGCCGGCATACACTGCCTGTCGGGCATCATCGATGATTCGTGCGGAGCAGATGG
>JAJQIQ010000104.1 GCA_021199135.1 Clostridiales bacterium
GTGACATCGTGCCGCTTGCAGACGAGAACCGCATCCTCGTAAAAGAGGGGCTATCGCGGATAAAAAATACGAAAAATATCGGGATGAAAGCCTTGATTGAACAGTGTTCACTTTCGCCCGAATCGATAAACTGCTACCATTTCGGCTTCGTGCTCGGCCCGTGCATTAACGCAGCGGGGCGGTTAGATACGGCCCAGAGGGCGTTTTCCTTGTTTACGGAGAGGGACAGCGGGAAGGCGGAAATGATCGCGGCTGAGCTTGCGGCCCTAAACGCTGAGAGAAAGGGAATGACAGAGCAGGGCGTAAAACTTGCAAAGTTGATGGTCGATGAGGGGGATTATGCAGGGGACAGGGTGCTCGTGCTCTACATTCCCGAAGTGCACGAGAGCATCGCCGGCATCATCGCGGGGAGGGTGCGCGAGGCCTACTACAGACCGACGTTCATCCTTACCGACGCGGAGGAGGGAGTGAAGGGGAGCGGGCGCTCGATCGAGGGATACATGATGTACGACGAGCTGTGCAAGTGCGAGGACCTTCTCTTGAAATTCGGCGGGCACCCAATGGCGGCGGGACTCACGCTGCCGCATGAGAACATCGAAATTTTTCGGAAAAGATTAAATGAACAGTGTTCACTTTCAGAACAGGACCTCACGGAGAAGGTACACATCGACGTGCCGATGCCGGTCGGCTATGTCACGGAGGCGCTCATAGGGGAGCTCAGCAGGCTTGAGCCGTACGGCACGGGAAACCCGCGCCCACTTTTTGCGGACAGGGATCTTTCGGTTCGGCGGCTTCGCGTGATGGGGAAGAACAGAAACGTGCTGAAACTCTCACTGATGCCGCAGCAGGGGAATACCGTCGAGGGGATATATTTTGGCGACATCGAGAAGTTCCTCTCATATATGGAAGAGAAATTTGGCGCGGACGAGCTCGGACGTGCGCTTGAGGGGATGGACAACGGCATCGTCATATCGGTGGCCTATGTCCCGGCGATAAACGAGTTCCGCGGAGAAAGGTCAATTCAATTTGAGATAAAATACTACCGCTAGGGCGAAAAGTGTGGTACAATATAAAAAGATTTTTCAGTGAATTTTTTCGGACCATATGGGAGGGAAATTTGCGATGTTTGGCAGAGGCAGATTGACGCAGGACGAACTGGAGCGCATCAGAAAAAAAGAGGAGCTTGACGACCAGCTCTTTTTCCATGTGGAGCAGGGACGTGAGCTGTTTGACGCCGGGCTGTCGGAGATGGAGGGCTCGTACCGGCAGGCCGAGGAGAACACGGCGCAGGTCCGGGAAAACATGAAGGGCGTCTCCGCGCTCGCGGAGCAGAACGCGAAGGTGGAGGAGTCGCTGCTGCGCATCGTCACGGATCTCGGCGGGAGGCTGCAGCAGGAGGAGGCGCGGCAGGAAGCGCTCGTGGGGAGCCTGCGCGGCCTTACAGAGGAGACGCAGAGGCTCGTCGAGGAGAACAAGCACTTCACGACCCCGTCCAAGTACCTGAGCGAGTTTTCGTCTGCCCTGCGGATGCAGGACGAGGCATATTCGCAGTCGCTCGACGAGATGGCGGATTACGGCAAGCAGATGAGCGTGCTCGCCTTGAATGCGGCAATCGAGGCCGGGAGGCTCGGCGAGTCAGGCCGGCAGTTCGTCGAGGCGGCGGAGGAGATCAAGAACTACGCGGCCAACTACGACAGCGCCGTGCGCGAGATGAGGGCACAGCTCGCGCTGTCAGAAAAGCGCATAGACGAGCTCGAGGAGCAGGTTCACCACATCATCGGGC
Organism: Clostridiales bacterium; assembly: GCA_021199135.1. Taxonomy (GTDB): domain Bacteria; phylum Bacillota; class Clostridia; order Lachnospirales; family Lachnospiraceae; genus Roseburia. Next base: position 1,784 of record JAJQIQ010000104.1, read on the forward strand.
TTTTAAAGGATAACAATGTCGCGGCGGCGAGGCTGATGAAGTCGTGCGGCGACCTGGCAGTTAAGGCGGACAGGGAGAGGTCGGAGCCCATCTCGAAGGACGTGACGGCGCTTGGGGAGCAGGTATCGGTCATGAAGAGCGCGGACGACGAGATCGCGAAGGCCCAGCAGCGCAACTGCATGCAGCTCGACGACCTTGTGGAGGAGCTCGAGTCGCAGAAGAAGAACCAGAAGGAGATTTTTGCGTTCATGGATCCGGTCTTCCGCCACAGCGTAGAGCGTAACGAATTATAAATTGACATCGGAGAGCGTGGCTGTTATACTCTTTATATGCAAAAAAGCACGGCAAAGCATTGAAAAATACGCACTGAGACAGCCACTGGGCTGTGTGGCATAAAAATTAAAAAAGCGGGGGTGTTTTGACAGTGCACCCCCGTTTCTTTGAGTGATAGAGGGGAAATAAAATTGGCAAAAAAAACATTTGACTACAGCATAGTGAAAAATCCGAAAATTTTCGAGCAGAACCGCCTTCCGGCGCGGTCTTCCCACGTGTGCTACATGTCGGACATGGAGCGCGAGCAGGGCGAGAGCAGCTACGTCATGTGCCTTGACGGGCTGTGGAAATTTTCCTACGCAGACAACATGGCACAGGCCGTAAATGGCTTCGAGGCCGAGGATTACGACTGCCGCCCGTGGGCGGACATCCGCGTCCCGGCGCACATCCAGATGGAGGGCTACGACAGGCCGCACTATACGAACGTGACCTACCCGTGGGACGGCACGGAGGAGCTTCGGCCCGGGGAAATCCCCGAGAAATTCAACCCGGTGGCAAGCTATGTCAAATATTTCACGCTCCCCGAGAGGATGGCGGGGATGAGGCTTGTCGCATCGTTCCAGGGCGTCGAGAGCGGGTTTGCGCTCTGGCTGAACGGCCACTATGTCGGCTACAGCGAAAACTCCTTCGACCCGGCCGAGTTTGAGCTTACGCCGTACCTGGGGGCGGGCGAGAACAAGCTCGCGGTTCGCGTCTGGAAATGGACGTCGAGCAGTTGGTGCGAGGACCAGGATTTCTTCCGGTTCTCGGGAATTTTCAGGAGCGTATATTTGATTGCGATACCGGAGGCGCACCTCTGGGACGTAAACCTGGAGCCGACGGTCGATGCCTCATTCATGGCCGGCGAGCTCTCCTATGCGCTGACGTTTTTCGGCGAGGGGAAATTTGAGCTGTCGCTCTACGGTGAGGAGGGGCTGATCTTTGATGAGAGCCACGGCTTTTCAGCAGAAGACGGCACTGCCGTGCGCGAGGGCGTCCATGCGGTGAGCAGGCCGCTCCTGTGGAGCGCGGAGGAGCCGAACCTCTACGAGGCAGTCATACATGTCTACGATAAGGCCGGGAAACTCACCGAGGTGACGGGGCTAAACATCGGCTTCAGGCGCTTCGAGATGGACGGCGGCATCATGAAATTAAACGGAAAGCGCATAGTATTTAAGGGCGTAAACCGCCACGAATTTTCCGCAATCAGTGGGCGCGTCCCCAGCCGCGAGGAGATCATCACGGACATCGCGGTCATGAAGCAGAACAACATAAACGCGATCCGCACGAGCCACTACCCGGACGACACGCTTCTCTACGAGCTCTGCGACATCTGTGGACTCTACGTCGTCGCGGAGAACAACCTGGAGTCGCACGGGAGCTGGGAGGCCTACGGGCGCGGAAGGACGGATGAGGACTTCATCGTCCCCGGCAATAAAAAGGAGTGGAAGGGCATGATGCTCGACCGCGTGAACTCCTGCTACCAGCGGGACAAGAACCACCCGTCGATCCTCATCTGGTCGTGCGGGAACGAGTCGTGGGGCGGGAGCGTCATAAACGAGATGGCGAGGCGATTCCACGAGCTCGATGCGCACAGGCTCGTCCACTACGAGGGCATCATGCACGACCGCAGTTTCCCGGATTCGAGCGACATGGAGAGCCAGATGTACACTCCCGTCGCGGGGGTCGAGGCGTTCCTTGCGTCGCACCCGGACAAGCCGTTCATCATGTGCGAGTACTCCCACGCGATGGGCAATTCATGCGGCGGTATGCACAAGTACACGGATCTTGCTGATCGGGAGCCACGTTTCCAGGGAGGTTTCATCTGGGACTACATCGACCAGTCCATTTATAAGAAGGACCGCTACGGCGAGTGGTTTTTGGCCTACGGCGGCGACTTCGGGGATCGCCCGAGCGACTACGAGTTCAGCGGAAACGGCATCGCCTACGGCGGGATCAGGGAGCCATCGCCGAAGATGCAGGAGGTCAAGTACAATTATCAGAACATCGCGATAACATTTTCGGGCAACCGATTTAAGGTGATGAACAAAAATTTATTTTTGAACACTGATCATTTTGACGCGAGGATTGCGCTCGACATAGAGGGAGTGCAGAAACTCTGTTGTGAGAGGACGATAGCGGTGCCGCCGCAGCTGGAGGGCATGTTCGACCTCCCGGTGGAAATCCTTGAGACGATGGCGCGGACGCGCGAGATCGCGGACGAGATCGGGGTCATCGCGCCGGAGTTTACGGTGACGGTCTCTTTCCATCTGCGGGATAATACCCCGTGGGCGACGGCTGGGCACGAGGTCGCTTTCGGACAGAATGTCTACAAGCGCGAGGTCGAGCCGTATTCATGCCCGGAAAAGCCGCAGATCGTTCGCGGCGTGAACACGGTCGGCGTCTCGGGTGACGGATTCAAGATCCTTTTCTCTGCACTCTCGGGGGAGATGGTCTCCTACGTCTATGGCGGGAAGGAGATGCTTTTGTCCGCGCCAAAGCCGAATTTCTGGCGCGCGCCGACAGACAACGACAGGGGAAATCAAATGCCGCAGCGCTACGGGCAGTGGAAGCTCGCGAGCCTCTACGCCGTTCCGCAGGCAGATGACCCATACATCGAGGAACTCTCCGACTCCGTGAAGTTCTCATATTCATACATATTGCCGACCTCGCCGGAGGGAAAGTGCGAGGTGTCCTACCGCGTCTTTGCGGACGGGACCGTCGAGACGACGCTCTCCTACGACCCCGTGAAGGAGCTAGGCGACATGCCGGAGTTCGGGATGATGTTTATGATGGATGCGGACTACGACCGCCTCGAGTGGTACGGCCTGGGCCCGGAGGAGACCTACGCCGACAGGATGCGCGGCG
>JAJQIQ010000224.1 GCA_021199135.1 Clostridiales bacterium
TACGCGCAGGTCTCCGTCTGCGGCGGCAACACCGCCAACTCCGAGTTTGAGTTTCTGACCGGAAACACTATGGCGTTCCTCCCGACCGGGAGCATCGCCTACCAGCAGTACATAAAAAATGAGATTGATTCGCTCCCGAATTGGCTCGAGCAGCTGGGCTACGACACCTACGCGCAGCACCCCTATGCCTCGAGCGGATGGGATCGCGACAGGGTCTACCCGCTGCTGGGATTTATGAATTTAAATTTTTACGACGACTATCAGAACAGGACCTACGTGCGGAATTACGTGAGCGACGCCTGCGACATGAAGCACATCATACAGACTTATGAGAACCGCGATACCCGCAAGCCGTTCTTCCTGTTCAACGTCACGATGCAGAACCACGGCGGCTACACCGACGCCTACGACAACCTCACGAACACGGTAACCGCGGGGCTAGGGAGTGACGTGCTCGACCAGTACCTCACGCTTTTGAGCCTTACGGACAAGGCGCTCGAGGATCTTATTTCATATTTCTCGCAGGTCGATGACGATACGATGATAATATTTTTCGGCGACCATCAGCCGAACGACTCCGTCGTGAAAAAGGTCTGGACGTCGAACGGCGTGGACGCGTCGTCGCTCACCGAAGGACAGGAGAGGGAGCGCTACCTCGTGCCGTACGTCATCTGGGCGAACTTCGACATCGACGAGGCGACGGAAAAGGACACGAGCCTCAACTTCCTCGCGGCGCAGGCTCTGGAGCTCGCCGGGGTGCCGACGAGCGCCTACGAAAATTTCCTCCTCGAACTGAATGATTATTACTCGGTGATCTCCGCCGCAGGGGAGACCCCTGCCGCCGGATCCGACGACGAAAAAAGGGATGAGCTTTTGGATGAATATAAAATCATTCAGTACTACCAGCTCTTCGACGCGGGGAAATAATTTTAATTTATTAAATCTGGATTTAATTTTCAGCTAAATATCAGGAGAAGCCCGCATTATGCAAAACCATGAAAACAAAAAATTATCAAATAAATCATGGCTGCCATACCTTTTGGCTTTTTTGATTCCGTTTGCCGTATGCCTCATCATCTGCGCCGGAAACGGGGTCTACCCGTTCGGGGAGAACTGCATCCTCCACGTGGACATGTACCACCAGTACTGCCCGTTTTTCACGGAATTCTTAAATAAATTAAGAAGCGGGGACAGCCTGCTGTATTCTTGGAATCTCGGGCTCGGCACCGACTTCGTCTCCCTTTTTGCCTACTACCTCGCAAGCCCCTTAAACTGGCTCATAGTCCTCTGCCCGAAGGCCTATGTCATCGAATTCATGACGATTCTTGTGCTCATAAAAATAGGGCTGTGCTCGCTGGCGTTTTTCATATTCTTAAAAGCGCATTTTCATCTGACAGGGAAAGATGGGAAATTCCATGTAAGCACGCTTTATCCCGCGATTTTATTTTCCTGCGCCTACGCGCTCTCGGGTTTTATCGCCGCCTACTACTGGGACATCATGTGGCTCGACTGCGTCGCGCTTTTCCCGATAATAATGCTCGGGCTCGAGCGGCTGGTAAAAGATGGGAAACCGTTGCTCTATTACATAAGCCTTGGGGCTTGCATTTTCTCTAATTATTATATCTCGATACCGATATGCATCACGCTGTTTATATATTTTATTTACCTGTTTTTATCGCAGAAAAAGGGGATTAAGACCCTCGGAAAATTTGCCTTATTTTCAGGCCTCGCGGGCGGAAGCTCGGCGGTTCTGCTTCTGCCGGAGATAGCGATCCTCGGGACCTCGGGATCGGCCGGGGACAGTTTCCCGCAGCAGGTGAAGTGGTATTTCAACATCATCGCGGAGTTCGGACGGGGAGCGACCGCCGCAAGCGCCTACACGGGCGACGACCATTGGCCTAACCTCTATGCGGGCGCGTTTGCGCTCGTCCTCATGTGGATGTTTTTCCTGAACAGAAGGATAAAGAAGAAGGAGAAAATCGCGTGCGGGATAATGGTTGCGTTCTTTCTCGTAAGCTTTGCGGAGAACCAGCTCGACTTCGTATGGCACGGGTTTCACTTCCCACAGTCGCTCCCGGGGCGGCAGTCGTTCATCTATATTTTCCTGATTCTTGTCATGGGCTTTGCAGTGATAAGAAAGTGGAAGGGCGTGCGGCAGTGGCACATAATTTTCTCCTGCGCCGTCGCGCTTATTTTGCTTATAGCCAGCACCGTCCTGGGGGATTCCTCCGTCACGGAAACCTACGCGATTGCGTTCACGGTCCTGCTCATCTGCGCTTATGGGCTAATCATGTATCTCATCAAGGCACCGATGCTTGTGGGTATGGGCAGGGCGGAAAACTTACGAAACGGACGCCGGCAAATGCCCATTGCGAGGACACTGGGCGTGATCGCGCTTGCCATCGCAGGGGCGGAGCTTGTGCTGAACATGGCGGCGACCGGTTTTTCGGTGACAAGCCGAACGAGTTACACTGACGAGGAGGATGACTACTCGGCGCTCCTTGCGCGCGCCGAGGAAGATGCCGCGGAGGACGGATGCGATATTTTTTACAGGGTCGAGGACACTAGCCGCAAGACTAAAAACGACGACGCGCTCTACGGCTACGCCTCGGCGACTATTTTTTCGTCTCTGATGAATTTGGACGTGAGCGAGCTCTATCAGAGCCTTTACATGGAGGGCGGGAAAAACTTTTACTCGTACAACGGATCGACGCCGCTGACATCGGCGATGCTCTCGGTGCGCTACATGCTCTCGTCAAACCCATGTGAGGAAGACGAATTTCACACGCTCATCGGCCAGGCCGGGGGCAGTTACCTCTATGAAAATAATTATTGCCTGCCGCTCGGCTACATGGTGGACGAGTCGGCGATAGATGAGTGGGAGCCGAGCACGTCGGACCGGATCTCGTCGCTCAATTCGCTCGCGAAGGCGCTGGGCGCGGAGGGAAGCCTTCTGTCGTATGCGTCCTGCGACATCGATGCTGAGGAAGGCGTGACGACGGTCACGGTGCAGGACGACGGCTTCTACTACGCTGCGTATGTCTCCTGCGGTGAGGACAGCCTCACGGTAAGCCACACGGATGGCTGGAGCCAGAGATACTCGAAGACGACGCACCGCTACCTGATCTCGCTCGGCAGCTGCAAGGCGGGCGAACAGGTCAGCATAAAAAACAGCGGAGGCGAGGCGATAGATTTCTATGTCTACAGGTTAAGCACAGACGCGCTCGACAGTGCCTACGCGACACTGTCGCAGCAGACGATGGATCTTACGGAGATGACGAGCACCAGGGTCGTGGGACACATAGACGTGCGTAGCGAGGGGAGGCTCATTCTCTCCATTCCGGCGGACGCGGGGTGGACGCTCTACGTGGATGGGGTAAAGACCGACATTGACCCGTGGCAGGACGCGCTGATCGGGGTTCACCTCACCGAGGGCGAGCACGAGATCCGCCTCGTCTATGTGACGCCGGGGCTTAGGCTGGGCGCGCTCATAAGCATAGTTTGCGTGGCAATTGCAGCAGGGATTGGATTGCTGTTTCACAAAAAAGACACTTTACGTTCTGATGGCACAGTGTTATAATGCAACGGGAAAACATTCGATAAATTACGAAAGGATGTCAGATTAATGAATAAGGAAAACAAGAAGAAGGCGCAGCAGGAGAGGGCTAAGGCCAGGGAGAAGGCACAGAGGAAAAAAAGGCGAAACGACCTGTTGAAGACATGGGTTCCGATCGTCGTGGTCATAATCGTGGTGGTCATAATCATCGCGGCGATCGTGATGTCGCGCAATGAGAGCAGCAGCGGCGGCAATTTCTACGAGGACGGCAGCGAATACGGAATCATAGCCGAGGACGGCGAGGATTACGAAGATGACGATGATTTCGACGAGGACGAGGACGATCTCTGGCTCGACACGGAGGAGGGCTATGTCGTCGAGGAGGGCGATACCGTAAACATCGACTACACTGGCTACCTTGACGGGGAGGCGTTTGACGGCGGCAGCACGAACGGCGCGGGCGCGGACCTCACGCTCGGCTCCGGCACCTACATCGACGGCTTCGAGGACGGCATCATCGGGCATGAGGTCGGCGAGACATTCGACATTGACGTGACGTTCCCGGAGGACTACGGCGTGGAGAGCCTGAACGGGCAGGCCGTCGTGTTCACCATCACGATCAACGGCGTCTACGACTGATATTGGGTTGCCGAAAAATTTAGGCTTGAAATAGCGCCCGATATATAGTAGAATTGCTAAGGCGAATATGGAATCCGCCAGATCCAGACATTTTAAGGAGGATAATCCAATGATATTAGCAGGAGATTTCAGGAATGGCGTTACCATCGAATACGAGGGAAATGTTTACCAGATCATCGAGTTTCAGCATGTGAAGCCGGGCAAGGGCGCGGCTTTTGTCAGGACTAAGCTCCGCAACGTGATAAACGGCGGCGTCGTCGAGAAGACGTTCCGCCCGTCGGAGAAGTGCCCGACGGCGCACATCGACCGCAAGGACATGCAGTACCTCTACGCGGACGACGACTTCTACCACTTCATGGACGTCGAGACCTACGACCAGGTCGACCTGACGCGCGAGAACGTCGGCGACACTTTAAAGTTCGTCAAGGAGAACGAGATGGTCAAGATGTGCTCATACAAGGGCAATGTGTACGCGGTCGAGCCGCCGCTCTTCGTCGAGCTCGAGATCACGGAGACCGAGCCGGGCGTCAAGGGAGACACCGCGACTGGCTCATACAAGCCGGCAACTGTCGAGACCGGCGCGCAGGTTTCCGTCCCGCTCTTCGTGAACCAGGGCGACGTGATAAAGATCGACACCCGCACCGGCGAATATCTCTCACGCGTGTAAATTGCACTGAGAAATCAAATCTAGATTTAATAAACACGGAGACCGCCCACTGCATTGCAATGGGCGGTCTCCGTATATTGCGCCCGCGCCAAA
>JAJQIQ010000173.1 GCA_021199135.1 Clostridiales bacterium
CAAGGTTGGCCCAATCCAAATTCTTCTTCTCCATCTTAGCATCATCCTCCATTCCCGGCGTTTAAAGCATCTTTCACGGAATCGCCGTTCTTTTAACTAAATCCGTGTGCTCCTTAAATCCGAAAAACATTCTAGTACAAAATTCTCATTTTGTCTAGATTTCAGGGAAAATTTTCATCAAAATCACACACTTATCCCTCTCAGTTCCAGCACCTCCTGCCGAAGCTCCTGCCCCCTGTCCTTTAACAGGAGCAGCTTGTTGTACCTGTAATACTCCTCGTTGCCGCACTCGCCGACGAATTTCAGCGCGTAGCCATCCGACGAGAGCTCGGAGAGGAACATCACGATCTCCTGCCCCTCGCCGAAGGTCTTTGACAGGAATAAAAACGCGTTCGTCAGGTGATTTTCCGCGCTCTTCACCGCGCGCTGCCGCGACCTCTCGCGCTCGTCGAAATATGACTTGAGAAGCGCAAAGTCCTCCCGCGCCCGCCCGCTGCCCTTCGAGGCGAGGAGCCCCTGCGCCTTTTTCATAAGCTCCCCTGCGGCGTACCTCGCCCTCTCCTCGTCCGGCTCAAGGAGGCCGACAGACTTTTTCTTTTTCGTCTCCTGCGCGTATTCATCCGCGATCTTCCCGAGAAGCTCAAGCGCGGTGCCCTCGCCCGCAAGAAGTTTTTTCCGCAAGGCCGTAAGCTGCACAAGGAAATCCTGCTGCGCGAGGCGCCCCACCGCATAGCCTGCAAAGTCCTCGTTCAGCCTGTCGACGAGGAGCCCGATCAGGCTCAGCTTCTCGTCAAACGGCGTGACCTTCCCCTCCTGCTGCTCCTCGGGGAAATCCCCCTCCAAGATCTCTGGTATTTTGTATACGTCGCGGTAGCGACCGTAGAGCTCGTAGTACGTCGCGAAATCCCTCGCGATCTCCGCGTCCTGGACGTACTGCACGATGAAGTCAAAAGTCACGGCAATCCCGAGCCCCTCGTAGGTCTTCATCGCGACCGAGAGGTCCTCCCAGCCGCGCGCCGTGACGAACCGCTTCCCCTCCACGTCAGATATCACGGAGTAGAAATTTTTCTTTTTTATCTCGAGGTAGGAAAGCACCGCCCCGTGGATCTTCGCGCTGTAGGCATACTCCTTCCACGCGGGGTAGTCCTCCTTCACGTAAATCCGCTTCACGCGGTCGTAGGTCACGATGTCGAAGTCTCGCACGGACTTGTTGTACTCCGGGGGATTGCCCGCCGCCACGATGACGAAGCCCTCCGGGACGCGGTGGCTCCCGAACGTCTTGTACTGCAGGAACTGGAGCATCATCGGCGCGAGCGTCTCCGACACGCAGTTTATCTCGTCGAGGAAAAGTATGCCCTCCTTGATGCCGGATTTCTCTATCTGATCATATATCGAGGCGATGATCTCGCTCATCGTGTACTCCGTGACCGAGACCTCCTCGCCGCCGTAATTCCTTTTCTCGATGAACGGCAGCCCGATCGCGCTCTGGCGCGTGTGGTGCGTCATCGTGTATGAGACGAGGTTTATCCCGCACTCCCTCGCGACCTGCTCCATTATCGCGGTCTTCCCGATCCCCGGCGGGCCGATGAGGAGCACCGGCCTCTGGTGCTCTACGGGAATCCTGAAATTGCCGAGGCTGTCCTTCGCAAGGTATGCCTGAACAGTGTTCATAATCTCCTGTTTCGCCTCTTTTATGGTCATATCTACTCTCCTTTAAATCATATGTCTCTCAGGGTTCACGTGTAAATATCCGAATTTACTGTATTACATCCGCTTGCGCGCTGGTCACTATGATCCACTCGGGCACCGGCTCGGGCGGCTCGGCGTCGCCGTAGACAACGAAGGCCGTCTCGTAGTCGGTCGCCTTTTTCGGGTAGCAGCCGCAGCCGTCCGTGAAGTACATGAGCCCTTTTAAGTCTCGCAACCTCCCACTGTCGCGGAGTTCCTGCACCCTGTCAAAAACTGGGCGAAAATCCGTCCCGTAGCCTCCCGAAACTGTAAAGCCGTCCGAATATTTTTTCAGCTCGTCCAAATCGTGTATCTCCACCTCGCGCTGCACCCTGTCGTCGCACTCGATGATGTAGATATTCACGCGCTTGAAGAAATTTTCCTGCCGCGAGAGCAGCGCCCCCGTCTCGTCCAAAAACTCCTGCACGAGGCCGCCCTTGCAGGACGCCGAGGTGTCGATCGCGATCACGAGCTCCTCGACCTTGTCGGCCTCGCGGTACTCGTTCTCCTCGATGAGCGGCATGTTGCCATATAAATTCAGCCCGTGCATGTAGAATCCGTAGTCGAAGGAGTCCATGTCGACCGTGACCTCCTCGCGCACCACCGAGATTTTCCGCAGAAAATCCGCGAAATTTTTCCTGCCCTTATTCTGCAACGTGAGCAGCCAGGTGAGCCTCCCGGTCTCCTTGGACGCGTCGCTCCCCGAGGAGTTTATGTCATCGAGGATGCGCTCGGCATTCTCCCTCCAGGACTTGTCGAGGGCGTCAGCCTGCTCCGCTGTTAGTGTCGGGCTTGCGTCAAGTTCCTGACCGTCATTGTCTGAATTTGCAGTTTGATTTTCAGGCAATTCCTGCGGGCTGTCCGAGTTTTTTGGATCCTCGTTTTGCAGCCTCTGCCAGAAGCTGTGGTCGCAGGCCGAAAATTCCTGCCGCAGCGACTCCTCGAGGTAGGGGTCTCTTTTTCTCGTCGAAAAATAGTGGTAAATTTTTTCGGCGGTGAGCACCCCGATCTCTCCCTGCAGTTTTTCGTACCACTCCTGCCTAAAGTCGCCCATCACGCGCCAGATAACCGGGTAGTCCATCGAATCGAGGACGGACTCCGCCGCGATGTCGCAGGATAGGTCCCAGAGCTCCATATCGTCGTGCTCCCGCGCGGCGAACATGTGCCGGAATACGCAGTGCATCAGCATGTGCATGTACATCCGGCCCATCCCCTCCGGCCTCTCGAGATACTCCTGCATGACGTAGGTCGGGTTGTAGCGCAGGTACGCCCCGTCCGTCCCGACGGTTCGCGTGGAGAGGTCGAGCTTCTCTGGCAGGCTGTCCAAGGCCACGCCGAGGAAGCGCATCGAGAGGTAGAGCTCGGTCCGCGTCAGGGCAAATATTCTCTTTCCCATGTCCTCCATGCGCTCGCGGGTTTTCACTTCTGGCCTCCTTTTGTGTATTCTTTGCATCGTTGTGCTTTTGCGTCTTTTCAGAATCTCGGTGTTGCTATACAAAAATTAAATCTAGATTTAATTTTTACAAATGCTTTGTTCAGCAAGTTTTCACGTAATTCTGACAATTTGTGTGCATATTACCAGTCCTCAAGTGTCAACGGCTGTGCGCCCACATTTCCCGCGTTTTTTGCCTCCCGCCGCCTATATTCCACCAACACCGCCGCGATCTCGTCCTGCCCATGCCCTGCGGCGAGCACGAGCCCTCGCATTATTGCATCCCCGCTTAGAATGCCTTCCGCGCAGAGGCACTCCACCTCGTCTTTTCTCCCTGCGGGAATCAATTTTTCGAGCAAGCCGTCCGCATTTTCCTGCAAATATTTTTTGTATTTTCCCCGTGCCCCGTCAGACAGTTCCACGGGAGTCATGAGCCTGTCGATGGCGATCTCCGCCGCGGCGTTTCTGTCGTCGTCGACCGCATGCTTAAAGAGCCCGTCGTAGCCCATCAGATCGATGCCGGTTCGCGTGACGCACTCGCGGTAGGGGTAGCCGCTTCCCTCGATCCTGTGGTGCAGCACCCTCGCCTCGACGTCCTCCTCGAAGGTGTAGACGTAGGCCGGAAACGTCAGCCTCATTCCCGACGGCTCGAGGAAAAACCGCAGCTGCCTGTCGTTGTCGGAGAGCATGTCGCGCATGACCGTGTAATCATATTTTTTCTGTGTCAAATGAATTTCCGAGAGCGAGCCGCACTGCTTTATCACGCCGTCGCCGTAATCGGAAATCCCGTCAAAGAGCGATACCGTCTTTAAATTCATGCAACCGTAAAAAGCGTATCTCCCGAGCGAGGTCAGAGACTGCGGCAGTCTCACGCGCACGATGTCCGCCCTGTGCGAAAACGCGTTGTCCGCGACTGACTTTACTGGGATATTTTCCATCTCGCCCGGGATCTCGAGGGCGCGGATTTCCCCGTCGTAGCCCGTGATTTCGATGAAATCGACACCATTCTTATCTGTTTTTTTGTTAAATTCATAGGCCATCGCGCCACCACATTTTTTCGATATCCCCGATGTAATACAGCGAGCCGAACGCCACGGTCTTTTTCCCCGCCTCGAGGGTATCGAGCAAATCTTTTATGCCCGCAAGATGCTGCGCCTCCACCCCGCGCGCGTTTATGAGCTCCGCGAGCTTCCCGCCGCCGAGCGCCCTTGCGCTGTCAGGCGTCACCGTATAGAACTTCTCCGAAAGAGGCAGTATCGGCTCCAGCATCGCCGCGTAATCCTTGTCGGAGAGCACCCCCATCGCAAAGACGAATTTTTCCCCGGGATAGAGCTTCATGAGGCTGTCCGCGAGCGCGCTCGCGCCGTCGGGGTTGTGCGCCCCGTCCACCATGAAAAAAGGATTATCCGACAATATTTCCATACGCCCCGGCCATCTCGCGTCGCGGATTCCCTCGGCTGTGCAGCGGTTTAATTTTTCCTCCTCGATTCCAGAAAAAATCGAATTTTTTTCTTTCGCGTTCTCCCATATTTTTCTTATCGCAAGCTCCGCCGCCGCCGCGTTCTCGACCTGGTGAAATCCCAAGAGCCCCGGATGGCAGTCCTCCGCGTGCTTTAACCCCCCGTCCGTCACGTCAAAACATTTCGCGCCGACACGGCCTGCGCAATCATGCAGCACCTCTGCCGCCTCCGGCGCCTGCGGCGCAATGATTGCAATCGAATTCTTTTTTATTATCCCCGCCTTCTCCGCGGCGATCTCCCCTGTGGAATTCCCGAGGACCG
>JAJQIQ010000218.1 GCA_021199135.1 Clostridiales bacterium
CGAAGCACGGAGAAATCCGTAGTATCATTATATAGTAAAGGAGAGCGGACATGAGCGCAGCAGAATATAAGCAGGCGGCGGCCGTGATAAACGAGGTGAAGAAATCCATCACCGGCAAGGACGACTGCATCCGCAAGGCCTTCGCCGCGATACTGGCGGGCGGCCACATACTGATAGAGGACGTGCCGGGGGTCGGCAAGACGACGCTCGCCGTCGCGTTCTCGCGCGTGACGGGGCTTTTGGACCACCGCGTGCAGTTCACGCCGGACGTGATGCCGGCGGACATCCTCGGCTTCTCGATGTACCAGAAGGAGACGGGCCGCTTCGTCTACCATCCCGGCCCGATAATGTGCAACCTCTTCCTCGCGGACGAGATCAACCGCACGTCGCCGAAGACCCAGTCGGCGCTGCTCGAGGTCATGGAGGAGGGCTGCGTGACCGTGGACGGCATCGGGCATGAGGTGCCGAAGCCCTTTATCGTGATGGCGACGCAGAACCCGAAGGGGAGCGCGGGGACGCAGCTTTTGCCGGAGTCGCAGCTCGACCGCTTCATGATATGCATGAGCATGGGCTACCCGGACCCGGAGAGCGAGCTTGAGATAGCGAAGGGAAAGAGCGTCTCCGCAAACGCCGAGCAGCTTGAGCCTGTGCTCGACGCGGCGGGGCTCATGGGCCTGCAGGACACCGTGGAGAAGGTATTCGTCCACGACAGCATCTACGAGTATATCGTAAAGCTGGTCGGCAAGACGCGTGACAGCGCATACATCGACATGGGCTTAAGCCCCCGCGCGACGATAGCGTTCGTGAAGATGGCTCGGGCGTGGGCGTTCCTCCAAGGGCGCGACTACGTGCTGCCGGAGGATGCGGCGGACGTGTTTTTTGACATCGCAAGGCACCGCATCGTGCCAAACACCAAGGCCCGCGTGGCGCACATGGGGGCGGAGGCGCTGCTGTCGGAGATACTGGACGGCGTGCACCAGCCGACTGCAGCCACCGCAAAAAGGGCGTAAAAGGCGGTGAGGCCATGATAAGTTTCCTGGTCGGGATCGCGGTGATCCTGCTCACATTTTACATAGGGATGATATATGAGAGCGTGGCAATCGGGCTGCTCGGATTTGCCGAGGCGGTCTTTTTGGTGGCGGCGCTCTTGTTTTTGCTGTGGCAACGGCGGCGGATTGCCGCCGCGATACAGATTCCGACGAGCGTGACCGAGCAGGGAGAGAGCGTGACCGTGCGGTTAGGCGTAGCTAACCGAGGCCGCATCCCCTGCGGGAAGATACGCTACCGCATAGGCTGCACGGCGCTCGGGAAAATGCGTGGCGAGTGGCTGTGCGGTTCGCCGGTGCAGCCCGGGAAGAACCGCTATGAGGCGAGGCTGCCGCTTCCAGTCGCGGGAAACTACGCGATTGAGCTGAGGCAAATCCGCATCTACGACATGACCGGGTTGTTTTATATAGGAAAGAAAATCGGGCGGGGCGCGTCGGTGCAGGTGTTGCCGCAGATTGAGGCGGCACCGGTGAAGATCACGGAGCGGACGCGGCATTTCTTTGGTGACGCTGATATATACGATGATTTCCGCCCGGGCAATGACAAGAGTGAACTCTTCGGCATCCGGGAGTTCCGCGACGGGGACAAGATCCAGAGCATTCACTGGAAGCTCTCGGCGAAATCCGATGAGCTCCTCGTCCGGGAAAACAGCCAGCCGCTCGCCTGCCCGGTCGTCCTGATCCTCTCCGACATCGCGAAGATAAATAGGAAGAACCAGGGCGCGTACCTCTCGGTCGCGGCGAGCATCGTGTTTTCGATAATGGACGCGGGCTGCCCGCATTTTGTCTCGTGGTACAGCAGGAGCGAGCAGGACATGGTGCGCGTGCGCGTGGACGACGAGGAGGGCTACTATCTCTTCTGGAGCCTCTACCTGCAGGACTGCGGCTCGCCCGCTGGCGCGACCCCGGAGGAGCTCTACGCGCAGAAATACCGAAGCGACCGCCCGCTGCACACCCTCGCGCTGACGCCCAGCCTCACGCTCACGAGAAATGGCGGCCCCGCCGCGGCGTATTCCGCCCGCGACTGGAAGCGCGACGTTGCAGGTATGGAACTGATGCTTTAAAGTACCCGCACCAAGGTTTTCATAACCGGGCCCGGCAGCCGGAGACTCCACGGCGGACACGCCTACGGCTTAACGTCCGCCGTCGGGAGCTTCGTCTGTCGTGCCCTGCTATGTTTTCAAGCGGGCACAGTAAATAGGAGACCACAATGACCAACCTGCACTTTGAACGCGTACATGAGCGCCGACCGGGGATTGATGTCGCCGGTTTCGTTCGCGTGGCGCTGGCGCAGGAAGTGTTGATGGTCGCCCTGGCCTTGATGCTCGGCGGCGAGTTCGCGGAGTGGACCATCTCGGCGGGAGGGTTTGTCGCGGCGCAGATAGCCGTGCTCGCGGCGATATTGCTGCTCGGGATCCTCGCGCCGCTCTGCGGGAAGTTCTGCACATTGCTCCGTGCATTGGCGGCGCCGGTTTATGCGGCAGTGCTGCTTGTGTTCATATTTAAGAGTCCGGCCTGGCTGAGCGGCGGCATGTCGCAGCTTAGCGAGGATTACGCGAACGCCTGGGCCAGTTACAACAACAATACGGAATACGTCGCCATATCGCAGGCGACGGACCTGCGCCCATCCGCGATCGCATTTTTGATTGCCGCGGCGATAATATTTTGCTTGATAATATATTTTTTGACGGAGATGCGCTGGCTGCTTCTGCTCCCGTGCGCTGCGGCGATCGTGCTGGGGCTTATGGTGTGCCAGCTCCCGGGATGGGCGGGCTTTGGCTGCTTTGCGGCGGGCGTGGTGATTCTGTGGTCCGGGGAATTCTCCGCCTCGCGAGTCGTATTTGCCGAGAGGCAAAGCCGAAGCCATGCGGCGGCATCGGTGAGGAATTTGATTCTCACGGCGGCGTTTGCGGCGATCGTCGTGCTGATCTGCGGCGTGGCGTTCCTTGCCCCGGCGACGATGCTCAAAAATAAATATACGGATGTCATCGCGTTCCAGAGGAAGATGGAGACCGCGGTAAAAAATATCGGCAGCTCATTTACGCGCCCGACCAGCGCGCAGGTGGACAACAGCACCCCGGAATATACTGGCGAAACGATGCTGACCCTTGAGCTGGAGGGAACATTGCCGCAGGTCAATGTGTACCTCGCGAATTTCTACAGCGGAGATTATGAAAACGGCGAGTGGACGGACGGGACGGGTGAGTTCTCGCAGGCCGCGAGGGATGCGGGCATCGACGCCGACACGCTCGCGCTCATGCTGCGGCAGCAGGCTTATGACGGCATAATGGGGAACTCGGCCTCGTCATATTACGGGGATGCAATGGGGCTGTCCGGTTCGGCCTCCGGCCAAGTCGCAAATAACCGCTCGAAATATCAGTGCACGATTGCCTACAAAAATCGGACGACCTGCGCTCTGCTTCCGTATTTTGCGGACATATCGGGGACGGACGGCGCGGTGAGCGCGGCGCGCGAGGGTTTTCTCAGAAAAAGCCTGCTTAAAAATAACATCACGTTCACGGGCTGGGCGCAAAATGTGACCTTGGCCTACAGCCGCGAAAATTTGGACAGCATGGCGCTGGCATCCGACGCAGAGGATGAACTGCGGGAAATGTTTTCGTGGTATAATAATTACGCGGCGGAAATGTATACGGGCACTTCATCCCTGCAGGCGGTGAAGAATTTCACGAGAAGGATACACCTAGATTTTGATCCTGCTGACACATCACAGCTTGGCGCGGAACGCGTCAATTGGATGCGCCTTTCAGCGGCCGTGGAGGTGAGCGCGCAGCTTGCGGAGAGGGCAAGTTACAATTTATATTTAAGCGACATTCCGAGCGGCGAGGATCCGATCGAATATTTCCTTGCGACGGGCAAGGAGGGCTACTGTGAGCATTTTGCGAGCGCGGGCGTCCTCATCCTGCAGAATCTCGGGATTCCGGCGCGGTACGCCTCCGGATATATCGTAAAAAAGGACGCGTTTTCGGAAAATTCCGACGGGAATTATGAGGCGGAGGTCACCGACCGCAACACGCACGCTTGGGCGGAGATCTACCTCGACGACATCGGCTGGGTGCCGTTTGAGATGACGCCGGGCTACAGCTCGTTTGACGCGTCGCTTCCGACGGACGAGGAGAACCAGCAGTACCTCATCGAGCAGCACGAGGAAAAGGTGAAGGAGCAGCAGGAGGAGAATTCGGAGACCGAAACAGATAGCGAAAATATTGACACGGAAAACGAAAAAAATATTGATGACAATACCGAGGAAAATACCGACACCGAGGCCGGAAATGGAGACGGCTCCGGGGCAAATGGCGGGGGATTCTTTGCGGGGAGAGGTACGCAAAACGGCTCCGGAGGCTCATCGCTTGGGAGTGGAAATGGTGGAGGAAACGGGTCTGGCAGCGCTGCGGGGAGCGATTTACGGCCAAGCAGGAATTACCGTAAAATTTTAATTACCATAAGGAATATTGCGCTCATAATTTTAGTTGTTTTTGCGGCTTTTTTTGCGGCGGTTTGGCTCCGCAGGCGACATTGGGAAAAGCTGTATTCGCTGTTTAAAAATGGGAAATACCATCGCGCGGTGGAGTGGATTCACCGGGAGATTTTATTCAGGACGAGGCGCGTGACACGGGGAAAAACTGACCGGGAGCTGGAGCAGATTTTAATTTCCGCGTTCCCGTCCGTTCCCGCCGACGACTGGGGAAAATACATGGGGATTGTCAAGCGCTCCGCCTTCTCCGATTCTGAAACCACGCGCGACGACGCGGAGTTCTGCTACAATGTTTTGGGGAGGCTGAGGGGGTAACCCAGTCATAAATCTGCCTGCGCGATCAATTTATAGATCGGATGACGCAGCGCGGAG
>JAJQIQ010000239.1 GCA_021199135.1 Clostridiales bacterium
CGGACATCGCGATGACGGGCGAGATCACGCTGCGCGGTCGGGTGCTCCCTATAGGGGGACTTCGTGAGAAGCTCCTCGCGGCGAAAAATGCCGGGATGAGCACGGTCTGCATCCCGAAGGAGAACGAGAAGGACCTCGAGGAGCTCGACGAGGAGATCATCGGCGAGATGGAGATCGTCACCGTCTCCCGCATGGATGAGGTGGTCGCCGTCGCGTTCCCGCAGAAATAGTTGCGATTGCGACGACGGAAGCAGCAGTTTTGGTAATTTATGGAGAAAACGGCGATGATCATAAAAAACGTCAGCCTGGAGACGGTGTGCGGGATAACGAGTGAGATTCCCGACAATCAGCTCGACGAGATTGCGTTTGCGGGAAAGTCAAACGTCGGGAAGTCGTCGCTTATAAACGTGCTGATGAACCGCAAGGGCTTTGCGCACATCTCTGCGCAGCCGGGAAAGACCCAGACCATAAATTTCTACAACATAAACGACGCGATGTACCTCGTCGACCTGCCGGGCTACGGCTACACCCGCGCGAACGTCGAGATCAAGGCGCAGTGGGGGAAGATGATAGAGCGGTATCTCCACGCGTCGAAGCGCCTGCGGGCGGTGTTCCTGCTTGTGGACATCAGGCACGAGCCGTCCGAGAACGACCGCATAATGTATTCTTGGATGCTCGACCAGGGCTACGCCCCGATAATAATCGCGACGAAGCAAGACAAGATAAGAAAGTCGCAGATAAATAAGCAAAAAAAAATGATTTCCGACACGCTCGGCGCAAAGCCGGGGACGGTGATAATCCCGTTCTCCGCGCTCACAAAAGAGGGCTGCGACGAGATCTGGGAGACCGTGGGCTCGCTTATCGATCTGCCGGAGTGGATGAGGCCTAAAAAGGAAGAAATAGACGCCGCATCGGGGCAGAAAAATCCCGGGCGGGAGAGGAAACCGCGCTGGAAGGACGAGGGGAGGCCTGCCGCAAAAAAGACGGTGCGGAGGCAAAAGAAAGCTGCCGAAAAAAATGCGAGGATAAATGAGCAGAAATCCAGAAAACAGCGAAAACAAGGAAAAAATTAAATTTAGATTTAATAAATATATATTTACTGTGATTTTCCTGTGCGTAATCCTGGCCGCCTCCGTGGGGATTGCCGGTGGATTTACGAAAGCGGCGCAGGCGGATGAGGGCGAGGCGGAATTTAACGTCGTCGCCTCATTTTATCCTGTCTACATAATCGCGGAGAACGTCATCGGGGATGCGGACGGGGTGGCCCTGTCGTGCTTAAGCGAGCCTCAGACCGGCTGCCTGCACGATTTCCAGCTAACCCCGCAGGACATAATAAAGCTCGGGGGCGCGGATATTTTCCTCATAAACGGTGGCGGCATCGAGTCGTTTATGGAGGAGGTCGCGGACACCTATCCCGACCTTGCGACAGCGCATATCTGCGACGAGGCGGACCTCATCTGTGACGACGGGGGAGATGAAAACGCCCACGCCTGGATGAGCGTGAAATGCTACCGCGACATGGTGCAGACGACGGCGCAGGCCCTCTCGGAGGCGGACCCGGCGAACGCCACACAGTATGAAAAAAATGCAGACATTTACGATGAGAAGTTAGCTGCGCTTGAGGAGCAGCAGGAGAGCCTGCGAGAGCTTTGCGAGGGAACGAAGGTCATCCTCTTTCACGAGGCCTACGAGTATGTCGCGGCGGACTACGGGATGGACGTCTGCCGCGTGATGGACCTCGACGAGGAGAGGCAGGTCAGCGCGGGCGAGGTTGCCGACGTGCTCGAGGCGGTGGACGATGGCGCGACGCTGATACTAGCGGAGGAGCAGTACGGGGAGAAGATGGCGCGGACCGTGCAGCAGGAGGCGGACGTGACCGTGGTTTTCCTCGACCCGCTCAACCGCGGCGACTACGACGCGGACAGCTATATCGACGGGATGGAAAAAAATATCCGCCTGCTCGAAAAATCCTTGGAGGCGTGGTAATAAAAGGAGCGGAATCCAATTGCGAAAAATTGTTGCCCCGTGCGGGTTTCACTGCATAAAAGTAAAGAACTTGGGCGTGAGCTTCGGCGGGGAGGCGGTGCTCGAGGACGTGAACCTGCACATCCACTGCGGGTCGCTAAACGCCGTCATCGGAAAGAACGGCGCGGGCAAATCCACGCTCGTGAGGGCGATGCTCGGCGACATCGCGCACACTGGCGAGATCGAGTTCCGCGACACGAAGGACGGCAGGATGCAAAAGCTTAAGATCGGCTATGTCCCGCAGTCATTGAACATAGAAAAAAACACTCCGGTCAGCGTCTACGACCTGCTCGCTGGCTTCCAGTCGCGCTACCCGGTATTTCTGCCGAGACGGAAAAAATACAAGGGAAAAATAGCTGGGGCGCTCCGCGTGTTTGAGGCGGAGGATCTCATCGACAGGCAAATCTGCAACCTCTCCGGCGGGCAGCTGCAGCGCGTGCTCCTCTCGCTTGCGATAATGAATGAGCCCAATTTACTGCTCCTGGACGAGCCCGTCTCGGGGGTGGACCAGGGCGGGACAGAAGTTTTTTTCGAGACGATGGATTATCTCAAAAAAAATTATGACCTCGCGATAATTCTCATCTCCCACGACCTGGAATACGTGAAAAAATATGCGGACCACGTGATCCTTCTCGACCGCACGATCCTGCGCCAGGGGAGCCCGAGGGAGGTATTTTCCAGCGAGGAATTCCATAAAGTTTTCGAGGGGGGATTGTGATGGATTTTACTTCGTGGTTAAGCTATGGGTTCATGAGAAACGCGTTGCTCGCAATCGTCATCATAACGCCGCTCTTTGCGCTCCTCGGGACGATGATAGTGAACAGGAAAATGGCATATTTTTCCGATGCGCTCGGGCATTCCGCGCTAACAGGGATTGCGGTCGGGGTAGTCTGCGGGATAGTGAACACGAATATCTCGATGATAATTTTTGCGATAGTTTTCGCGTTGCTTCTAAACCAGATTGGGGCGGGCGAGACGGCATCGGCAGACACCGTGATCTCCGTCTTTTCGTCGTGCGCGGTCGCGATCGGGCTTGCAATCTTGTCACGGGGAGGGAATTTCAGCAAATATTCTAGCATCCTTGTCGGGGACATCCTGAGCATCACCGGGACGGAGATAATTTATCTTGCGGTGATTTTTGCGGCGACGATTGTTTTTTGGATTTTCTGTTACAACTGGATGAGCAGCGCGTGCATAAGCCGGACGCTCGCAAAGAGCAGGCAGATCCCGGTGCGGCTCGTGGACAATTTATTTGCCGTTCTCGTGGCTCTGATCGTCACGGTCTCAATTCGCTGGGTCGGGATTTTAATAATTAACGCGCTCCTGATCCTGCCCGCGGCATCGAGCAAAAACATTTCCGTGAACCTGCGCGAGTACCACCTCTTTGCGGTGATTTTTTCGATGTTTTCAGGGATAGTGGGGCTCGTGCTCTCCTACTACACGAACGTCGCGACCGGACCGATGATCGTGATCATCGCCTCGGTGATTTATTTCGTGACATATTTTTATGGGAGAATTACAAGGCGCGCATGACGATGCCAAATCTTTTACATATTATTGTAAATTGACGTCACGTACACTTCCCGAGCCAGTCCCCCGTCAAGTATTTTTTCCTTCGTATTGCGCGCAAGGGATTCATCCTCAAAAATCCCAAATACCGACGGGCCGCTCCCGCTCATCAGCGCTGCTTTGGCGCCGGATTTTACCATGAGCTCCTTTATCTGCGCGATCACCGGATGCTGCGGGATGGTCACGGACTCGAGCACGTTTCCGATATGCGCGCATATCCCGCCCAGATTTTTATTTTCAATGCAGGAGATAATCGCGTCGATGTCGGGGTGAGTCACATTGTCTAAATTTAAATTCTGATATACGGATTTCGTCGACACGGATACCCCGGGCTTTACGACGAGGACTGGGCATTTTACCATCGGCGGCAGCGCGGTGAGCTTCTCGCCGATGCCCTCCGCGAGCGCAGTCCCTCCCATGACGCAGTAGGGGATGTCCGCGCCGAGCTTGAGGCCGCGCTCCATGAGCCCTTCTTTCGAGAGCCCGAGCGAAAACAGCTCATTCATCCCGCGGAGCGTCGCCGCCGCGTCAGAGCTGCCGCCCGCCATCCCGGCCGCGACCGGAATCATTTTTTCGAGGCTGACTTCTACGCCGCAGCCTATCCCAAACTCATCCATCAGAAGCTTCGCCGCCTGATAGACGAGGTTGTCCCCGTCCAGGGGCAGTGACGCAAGGTTCGTCTGGATTTTTATTTCCCTGTCATTCGTTTTTTTGATCAGGAGCACGTCGCACAGCGAGAGGGACTGCATGACCATCCGCACCTCGTGGTAGCCGTCCTCCCTCTCCCCCAGGACGTCGAGCCCCAGGTTTATTTTCGCGTGCGCCTTTAAAGTGATTTCATCCATGCTAAATCTCAACCTCATTCCATTCTCCGAAAATTTGTTTCGAATTGATTATAGCAGGTATCTGCGTGAAAGGCAAGGGGAAATTTCGGTTGCGCCCGCGCCGAGACAGTGCGAGGGGGCGGCGCGACAGGGCAAGTGATGACAGTGCGCCCGCCGCAGACATATTTCACCCGGGCTAGTGACTCGTGGCAAGCACTTGTATCATGTGTCTACATTGTTTTTCGAGCCGGGCACGGACATATTTCATCCGGACTAGTGACTCGCCCCTAGCGGTTCTATGTGTTCGGAGAAAGCATCGGCTTGTGACGCGACTGGTCGAGACACGACATCCATGTCGTGGCTCTCCCTCTCGCAGACGTCCTGTCTGCGAGCCGCTATGTACTGCGCCGAACACCAAGAACCGCACGAGGCTCGTCAAACCGTCTCGGCTGAAACATGTCCGCGCCCGGC
>JAJQIQ010000112.1 GCA_021199135.1 Clostridiales bacterium
TCGTCTCAGTGGGCGATTATGTGCGCAAGGGGCAGAAGATCGCCGAGGCCGGCGGCTTCGTATCATCCCCGATCTACTCGTCCGTATCCGGGACGGTGAAGGCCATTGAGCCGCGCCGCGTCGCGGTCGGCGACATGGTAAATTCCATCGTCATAGAGAGCGACGGGCAGTTTTCCGAGGTCGAGTACGCGGGCGTCGATGACGTCAGCGCACTGTCGAAGGAGGAGATCATCAGCAAAGTCAAGGAGGCCGGGGTCGTCGGCATGGGCGGCGCGGGATTTCCGACGCATGTCAAGCTCTCCCCGAAGGATCCGAATGCGATTGACTACATCATCGCAAACTGCGCGGAGTGCGAGCCGTACCTGACGTCCGACTACCGCAGGATGATGGAGACTCCGGAGGATCTCGTCGAGGGCATGAGGATCATCCTCCAGCTCTTCGACAACGCGCGCGGAGTCTTCGGCGTCGAGAACAACAAGCCGGACTGCATCGAAAAGCTCAAGGAGCTCACGAAGGACGAGCCGCGGATGGAGGTCTGCGAGCTGCTCACGAAGTACCCGCAGGGCGGTGAGCGTCAGCTCATCTACGCGGTCACGGGGCGCGCGATAAACTCCAAGATGCTCCCGGCGGACGCGGGCTGCATCGTGGACAATGTCGAGACGATCATCGCGGTCTACAACGCGGTCAAGAAGGGCATCCCGGTCATGAAGCGCATCTCGACCGTCACCGGCGATGCGATAGCGGAGCCCTCAAACATCCTATACAGCATGGGGACGCCGTACCAGCAGCTGATCGACGCGTGCGGCGGCTTCAAGGTCGAGCCGGAGAAGATCATATCCGGCGGGCCGATGATGGGATTTTCGATGTTTGGCCTGGACATCCCGACGACGAAGACATCCTCATCCATCCTCTGCTTCGGCAAGGACACTGTGGCGCAGATGGGCGAGCCGCTCGCCTGCATAAACTGCGGGCGCTGCGTCGAGGCGTGCCCGGAGAACCTCGTGCCGAGCAAGCTTGCGAAGTTCGGAAACAACGGCCAGATGGAAGAGTTTGAGCGCTGGCACGGCCTAGAGTGCATCGAGTGCGGCAGCTGCACCTATGTCTGCCCGTCTAGGCGCCAGGTGGCTCAGTCAGTCAAGACCATGAAGAAACTCGTCACGGCCGCGAAGAAAAAGCAAAAGTAGGGAAAGGGGTGGATTGTTGTGAGTGAAAAATACCAGGTTTCATCATCACCGCACGTCCGTGGCGCGATGTCCACGACCAAGGTGATGCTGTGCGTGATCATTGCATTGCTCCCGGCGACAATTTTCGGAATATACAACTTCGGGTGGAGGGCGCTTCTCATCATTGCGGTCACCATCGCATCATGCATGCTCTCCGAGTGGATATTCGACCTGATCGTGCACAAGAAAAATTCTCTTCCCGACCTCAGCGCGGTCGTGACGGGGCTTCTGCTTGCATTGAACCTCCCGTCAAGGCTTCCGTGGTGGGAGGCGATGATCGGCGGGATATTCGCCATCGTAATCGTAAAGATGCTCTTCGGGGGCTTGGGCCAGAACTTCATGAACCCGGCGCTCGGCGGGCGATGCTTCCTTCTCATCGCGTTTGCGGCGGACATGACGAACTTCAACGCGGCGCGCTATGAGTCGTACTCAGGGGCGACCCCGCTTGCCATGATAAGGAACGAGGGCACCTCTTCCGTAAACATCATGGACATGCTGACAGGCAAGATTCCGGGGACGATCGGCGAGACTTCGGTCATCGCGATTTTAATCGGCGCGATCATCCTCATCATTTTCGGGATCATTGACCTCAAGATCCCGGCGGCGTACATCATCACCTTCGCGGTGTTCATGTTCCTGTTCGGGTCTGAGCGGTTCAGCATCACCTATGTCGTGGCACAGCTCTGCGGCGGCGGCCTGATGCTCGGCGCGTTCTTCATGGCGACGGACTATGTCACGTCCCCTATCACGCCGATGGGTAAAATAATATTCGGAATCTGCTGCGGACTGCTCACCGGAATCTTCCGCTGCTTCGGCGCGAACGCTGAGGGCGTCTCATTCGCCATCATCATCAGCAACATCCTCGTGCCGATCATCGAGAAGTACACCGTTCCGAGGGCGTTCGGCGTCGTAAAGGAAAAGAAGGTAAAGGTAAAGGAGGCGAAGGGTAATGAATAAAAAGGTAGTGCATGACGCGCTCATACTTACCGCCTTCACGCTGGTGCTCGGCTTCATCCTCGGCGTCGTCTACGGGATCACGAAAGACCCGATCGACGCGGCGGAGCTTGCGACGGAGCAGGCGGCATACCAGGCGGTCTTCGAGGAAGCTGACAGCTTCGAGGAGCTCGACTTCGACTCCGACGAGGCCAACAATATGGTTTCCGACGCGGGATACAGCGACACGATCGACGACGTGGAGCAGGCGCTCGGCTCAGACGGCAGCCTCCTTGGCTACGTCATCACCGTCACGGCGAAGGACGGCAGCCAGGGGAGCATCACGTTCTCGGTCGGCATCCAAAATGACGGCACGATAAACGGCTATTCGATCACCGACATCTCCGAGACCCCGGGCCTTGGGATGAAGGCGAAGGAGGAGGACTTCTACAGCCAGTTCGAGGGCAAGAACGTCTCCTCATTCACGGTCGTAAAGACGACCCCGTCGTCCGACAATGAGATCGAGGCGATCACCGGCTCCACCATCACGTCAAAGGCGATGGCGAACGGCTGCAACGCCGCAATACTGTATTTTGAGAATGCGTTAGGGGGTGCCACTGAATGAATAAGTACTTAGAGCGCCTTTACAACGGCGTAATCAAAGAAAACCCGACGTTTGTCCTGATGCTCGGCATGTGTCCGACGCTGGCGGTGACGTCGTCCGCGATCAACGGCCTCGGCATGGGTCTTTCGACCATGGTCGTTTTGATCTGCTCGAATTTGCTCATATCGCTTTTCCGCAAGGTGATCCCGAACGGCGTGCGCATGCCGGCATACATCGTCATCGTCGCATCGCTCGTCACGGTAGTGCAGTTTTTGATGGAGGCGTACCTCCCGAGCCTTTCCGCATCGCTCGGCGTGTACATCCCGCTGATCGTCGTAAACTGCATCATCCTCGGCCGTGCGGAGAGCTACGCTTCAAAGAACGGCCCGGTGCTGTCAGTGTTTGACGGTATCGGCATGGGCCTTGGATTTACGGTCGGCCTCACGATCATCGGCCTCATCCGCGAGATCCTCGGCGCGGGCACGTTCTTCGGCCTCTCGTTCCTGTCATCGTTTGACGGGTACAAGCCGGCGACGATATTCATCATGGCTCCGGGCGCGTTCCTCGTCCTCGGCTTCCTCGTCGCTGGGATGAACATCATCCGCAAGAAGATGGATGCGAAGGGCAAGCCGCTCGCGGCTCCGGTGGGCTGCATGTCCGGCGACTGCGCGCACTGCGGCCAGTCCGCGGCGTGCACCGGAAAGTCACAGCCGGCTCCCGCGAAGAAGGCGACCGTGACCGAGACCGCCGCATCCGATGAGAACAAAGAGGAATAGGAGGGTAAGAGGATATGAGTACATTAGCTAGTTTGCTTTTGATTGCGGTCGGTTCCGCGATCGTAAACAACGTTGTGCTGAGCCAGTTCCTTGGAATCTGCCCGTTCCTCGGCGTCTCCAAGAACACTAAGACAGCAGCCGGCATGGGCGGGGCGGTTATCTTCGTCATCACGATTTCCTCCCTCATCACCGGAATCATCTACAAATTTGTCCTTGCGAACCAGTTCCTTTTAAACAGGGGCATCGACCTCACCTACTTAAAGACGATCGTCTTTATCTTGGTGATTGCGGCGCTCGTGCAGTTCGTGGAGATGTTCCTGAAGAAACAGATCCCGTCTTTGTACCAGTCGCTCGGCGTTTACCTTCCGCTGATCACGACGAACTGTGCCGTTTTGGGCGTCGCATTAAACTGCGTCACCTACGAGTACAACCTGCTGGAAGGCGTTGTATATGGCTTTGCCACGGCGGTCGGCTTCTTCATCGCGATCGTGCTGATGGCGGGGCTCCGCGAGAGGATCGAGTACAACGACGTTCCCAAGACCTTCAAGGGAACCGCCATCGTGCTGATCACCGCCTGCCTCATGTCAATCGCCTTCATGGGATTCTCAGGAATGATTTAGGAGGGAAGATTTATGAGTATAGTTGCTATTATCGTCGCGGCCCTTATCGTGGGCTGCGTGGGAATTATTCTTGGATTTTTCCTCGGTATCTCCGGAGAAAAGTTCAAGGTGGAGGTTGACCCGCGCGAGGAGGCCGTGCTCGACGTCCTCCCCGGCAACAACTGCGGTGGCTGCGGCTATGCCGGCTGTTCCGGCCTGGCGGCTGCGATCGTAAAGGGCGAGGCCCCTGTCGGCCAGTGCCCGGTCGGCGGCGACCCCGTCGCCGCGAAGGTCGGCGAGATCATGGGCGTCGCGGCTGAGGCCGGCGTCAAGAAGGTCGCGTTCGTTAAGTGCGCGGGGACCTGCGAGAAGGCGAACCGCGATTACGACTACATGGGCATCGAGGACTGCGCGGCGATGGCGTTCGTGCCGAACGGCGGCCCGAAGTCCTGCAACTACGGCTGCCTGGGCTATGGCACCTGCGTCAAGGCCTGCCCGTTCGACTCGATCCACATCATCGACGGCATCGCGAAGGTCGACGAGAAGACCTGCAAGGCCTGTGGCAAGTGCGTCGAGGCCTGCCCGAAGCACCTTATCGAGCTCGTGCCCTACGAGGCGATGCACCTCGTGCAGTGCAGTTCCAAGGACAAGGGCAAGGACGTGATGAGCGCCTGCTCCGTCGGCTGCATCGCCTGCCACCTCTGCGAGAAGAACTGCCCGTCCGACGCGATCCACGTCACGGACAACATCGCGTACATCGACCAGACCAAATGCACTGGCTGTGGCATTTGCGCAGAGAAATGTCCAAAGAAGATTATTTTGTAGTGTCATAAAACTTGAAGTACCGCCCGCTTGGAAATTATTGTGCGAGGGGGCGGCGCGACTTGATAGATCAATCTATCGCCCCGGGCGGACATATTCCATCCGGACTAGTGACTCACCTCTAGCGGTTCTATGTGTTCGGAGAAAACAGCGGCTTGCTACGCGACCGGTCGAGACACGACATCCTTGTCGTGGCTCTCCCTCTCGCAGACATCCATGTCTGCGAGCCGCTATGTACTGCGCCGAACACTAAGAACCGCACGAGGCTCGTCAAACCGTCTCGGATGAAATATGTCGCCCGGGGCTTGTTTTGATTCGTTGAATCGCGCCGCCCAGCCACGTTTTCGAGCGGGCGGTTCGTTATGCCTAACTTCACTGCAAAATAATTTTCGAGGTTCGGGTGCGGGGGCAGCAGTGCCGGTTCTAAGCACGAAGTGCTTTCGGAATGAACCGGCACGTTGGTGGTCGAGCGTAGCTCGGGCACACACCAGCTATCGCTGAATTTTCAGTCTTTCACGAACCGCACCGCTGCCGAACTGTCGGAGCTGATGCCGGAGGTGGCGTAGATTTCTCCGTCGTCGGTGACGAAGATGGCTTCGACGCCGTCGAGGCTCTCGATGAGGGACATGCCATCGTCGAGGCCGAGGGCGAAGCAGGTGGTGCTTAGGGCATCGCCGTCCATGGAGACGTCGTTTGTGAGCGCGTCCTGCAGGAGGCTGTCATCGGCGGAGAATGATGCGCCTTGGCCGTCCTGCGAGACGGTGTTTATGATCGTCACCTGCGCAAGGCCGTTGTCGATGGGGTAGCCCGTCTCGGTGTCGAGGAGGTGGTGGTAGAGCTTGCCGTCGATGCGGTAATAGCGCTCGTAGGTGCCCGAGCTTACGACCGAGGCATCTTTCAAGTACAGGATGCCGATCGTGTCGCCGTCCTCGGAGAAGGGCTCCTGGACGCCGATGCTATATGTTTTATCTTTGTTTTTCTCCCCGAGGGTGAGGACGTTGCCGCCGAGGTTTATGATGCCGGCCGTTATCCCCTCGGAGTTTAAATATTCGCGCATTTTGTCGGCGATATACCCTTTCGCGATCGCTCCGAGGTCGAGGACGGCGTCGGGATCGCCCAGCTTCACGCGGTTTCCGTCAATCTCGATTTTTGTGTAGTCGACGTGGGAGAGCGCCTCCGCGATCTCGTCATCGCCCGGGAGGACGGACGCGTCGGCCTCGTTGTCGTCGGAGTCTAAGTTTTCGGCGATCTCCGAGAAATTCCAGAGGTTCGAGAGCGTGCCAATCGTTATGTCGAATTTGCCGCCGCTTAGATTCCCGTAATAAATTCCGGCCTCGATAAGCTCGAGCGTCTCGTCGCTGACCTCGACGAACTCCCCACCGGCATCATTTATCTGCGACACCTCGCTGCCCTCTACGGTGTTCGAGAGCATGTTTTCATATTTTTTCGCGAGATCAAAGCAGCCGTCTATGTAACTTTCGTCCGAGGTGCCGTAGAGCGTTATCGTGATTATCGTATCGAAATAAAACCCGGACTTCGAGACCGACTTCGAGCTTGCGCCGCAGCCGACCAAAAGCGGCAGGGCGAGGGCAAAAATCAGGATGAGCGGTAAAACTCGGGCGTATTTTGTTTTATGTTTTCCTTTTAAAAATGTTTTTGAATTTCGCATGGCGGTCCTTTCATGGCATAAGCGATACCACGGATTTCTCCGTGCCACGCACTCACAAATTAATTTTACAGGCTTTGCAGGGAAAATGCAATGCGTTTTTTACAGAATTATGTTTCGCTTTATATGTTGCTGGGAATGTGGTACAATGCATATATGGAGGCTCTCAAGGTCCTCCTCCCGTTCTGGGTAAGGTGATGATGTATTTGGGTTGAGCGCAAATACCCCTTTCCCCAACGTACATCTTGTGTTACAATAGGTAAAGCGCGGCATGGCGCAGGAGGAACGATGGAAAAGAAGAAATACCGCAGGGTTGTGATAAAGATTGGGTCGTCGTCATTGACGCACCCCGAGACCGGGCGGCAGAATTTGGGAAAAATGGAGCATCTGGTGCGGGCGATCTGCGACCTGTCGAATCAAGCGATAGACGTCTGCCTCGTCAGCTCCGGCGCGATTGCGGTCGGCAGGGCGGCGATGGGCATAGCCCAGAGGCCGGAGGAGACCTCGCTCAAGCAGGCGTGCGCGGCGGTAGGCCAGGGGCGGCTCATGATGACGTACCAGAGGCTCTTCGCCGAGTACAACCACACGGCGGGGCAGGTGCTTCTGACGAAAAATACGATGGTAAATCCCGTATCGCGCGACAACGCGAAAAACACTTTCGAGGAGCTCTTCAGGCTCGGCGTGATCCCGGTCGTAAACGAGAACGACACGGTCAGCACCTACGAGATGCAGTTCGGCGACAACGATACGCTCTCCGCGCTCGTCGCTTCCTTAGTCGGGGCGGACCTTCTCATTCTGCTCTCGGACATAGACGGGCTGTACACGGACGACCCGCACGATAACCCGGCGGCGACGCTCGTCCCCGTCGTCAAGAACATTGACGGGGAGATAGATAAGATGGCGAAGGCTTCCACGGGCAGCGAGTCGGGCACCGGCGGGATGGAGACTAAGCTTACGGCGGCGCGGATCGCGACGTACTCGGGGGCAGACATGATCATAGCAAACGGCGCGGACGTCTCCGTCGTCTCCGACATATTCCAAGGCGAGTACGTCGGCACCCTCTTCCCCGCACGGTTGAATGCCGACTTCGATCTGGCGGAATACGTGAGGGAGAATTTATGATTGAGGACAAAATTTCGCGGATAAATGAGTTGTACCGAAAGTCGCAGGCGGAGGGGCTGACCGACGCCGAAAGGGAGGAGCAGGCTCTGCTTCGGGCGGAGTTTGTCGCGAACATCCGAGGCAACTTGCGCAGCCAGCTGAACTCGATAGACGTCGTAAGCCCTGACGGCACCGTGGAAAATTTGGGTGAGAAATATGGAAAGCAAAGCGGAGCTTCGTAAGAAAATACTCTCCCTGCGCGATAATATCGACCCTGACGAGAGGGAGGATAAAAGCAGGAAAATATGCGAGATTTTGTTGGCAGAGCCGTGGTATGAATCGAGTGATAAAATATTAGTTTACGCCGCGATAAAGAGCGAGGTCAGCCTAAAATATTTTTGCGAATGTGCGCTGCGCGACGGGAAGAAATTGTATTTCCCGCGCACAGACGGCGATAAAATGGAATTCTTCGGGGCAGAAAAATATGAGGATTTCTCGAAAGGAAACTTCGGGGTCATGGAACCGATTGGAGACGATATTTTTTCTGAAGAAAACGCGCCGATTCTAGCGCCAGGCGCGGCGTTCTCGGAGAGCGGACAGCGCATTGGCTACGGCAAAGGATATTACGACAGGTACCTAGCCACCCGCCCGAAATTGTTTCCGGTTGGTATATGCTTCTCGGCGCAGATTGTTAAAGAAATTGATGCAGATGAGCACGACATACCGATGCGTGCAATTGCATATGAAAACGGAGTGAAATATATTTGATAGGGCTATTTTTGGTATGGAAAGTGCTCGGTTAGACATGCCTAACCCATGACCGATTAAATGACCACAAACGATGTAAAAGTGTAATATAGAAGGGAGATTGCAAAATGGAACTTGAGCAACTTTGCCGGCAGGCGCACGAGGCGAGGATTACGGTCGGGACGCTCGGCACCGAGACGAAAAATGCGGCGCTTCTTCTGGCGGCGGACTCGCTGATGGCGCACGAGGATGAGATCCTTTCGGCAAACGAAAAGGACATGGAGCGCGGCCAGGAGCGGGGCATGGCGCAGGGGCTTTTGGACCGGCTGAAATTAAACCACGAACGCCTCGCGGGGATGGCCGACGGGCTGCGGCAGATTGCATCCTTAGACGATCCTGTCGGGGAGGAACTCTCGGAGACCGTGCGCCCGAATGGGCTTGTGATAAAAAAGAAGCGCGTCCCGATCGGCGTCATCGGGATAATTTTCGAGGCGCGGCCGAACGTGACCGCGGATGCCTTCGGGCTCTGCTTCAAGGCGGGAAACTGCGCCATCCTAAAGGGCGGGAGCGACGCGATAGACTCAAACAAGGCGATCGTGGCCGCGCTGCAGGAGGCTCTTGAAAAAAATAATATTCCGGCGGGAACCCTGTCGCTCATCGAGTCGACGGACCGCGAGACGACGACGCAGTTCATGCGCATGAAAAAATATGTAGACCTCCTGATTCCGCGCGGCGGGGCGGGGCTCATAAGAAGCGTCGTCGAGAACGCGACGATCCCGGTCATCGAGACCGGCACCGGCAACTGCCATGTATACGTCGACGAGTTCGCGGACCTTTCCATGGCGGTAAATATCATAAAAAATGCGAAGACCCAGCGCATCGGCGTCTGCAACGCCTGCGAGTCTATCGTCGTCCACAGCGCGGTTGCCGACGAGTTTCTGAACATGCTCTACGGCACGCTCGAGGAGTACTCGGTCGAGCTGCGCGGCGACGAGAGGGCGGTGACCATTTTCGGCAAGGACAAAAAGAACGTCGTCCCGGCGACCGAGGAGGACTGGGGGCGGGAATACCTCGACTATATCCTCTCGGTGAAAATCGTGGATTCGCTCGAGGAGGCGATCGCGCACATCAACCGATACAACACCTCGCACTCCGACGCGATCGTGACGGCGAACGAGGAGAATGCGCAAAAATTCTTGGACGAGGTCGACGCGGCCTGCGTCTACGTCAACGCCTCGACGCGCTTCTCTGACGGCAACGAGTTCGGCTTCGGCGCGGAGATCGGCATAAGCACGCAGAAGCTCCACGCCCGCGGGCCGATGGGGCTCACCGCGCTCACGAGCTACAAGTACATGATTTACGGGACAGGGCAGGTGCGGCCTTAGAGAAGGAAAATACAATGAATTTAGACGTGGCAGATGAAAAAAATATCCCTGACAGCGAGCCTGAGAGGCAGTATTATTTCATGGACTTGGCGCACACGCTAGTCGAGGAAGAGTCGAAAAGGCTCGGGCGAAAGCTGACATCCTGCGTCAAGACCTTCGGCTGCCAGATGAACGCCCGCGACTCGGAAAAGCTCGCCGGGATATTAAGTTACGCCGGGTTCGTGCCGACCGAGGACGAGCATGCGGATTTCGTGATCTATAACACCTGCACGGTCCGCGAGAACGCCAACAACAAGGTCTACGGAAGGCTCGGCGGCCTCGGCAACGAAAAGAAGAAAAATCCCCAGAAAATGATTGCGCTCTGCGGCTGCATGATGCAGGAGAGCCAGGTCATCGAGCGAATAAAAGAGAGCTACGGATTCATAAACCTGATTTTCGGTACGCACAACATCTATAAATTCCCGGAGCTTCTGTGCGAGAGCCTGCAAAAAAGGGATGAATTGATAATCGACGTCTGGGACGAGGGGCGTGACATAGTTGAGGATCTCCCGGCAAAAAGAAAATTTTCATTTAAATCCGGCGTGAACATCATGTTCGGCTGCGACAATTTTTGCAGCTACTGCATTGTCCCCTACGTGCGTGGGCGCGAGCGGAGCCGCAGGCCAAAGGACATATTGCGTGAAATCGAGGGGCTTGCCTCGGACGGTGTGCGCGAAGTCATGCTGCTCGGGCAGAACGTCAATTCATACGGGAAAAAACTAGATGAGGACGTCACGTTCGCGGAGCTACTTCGCGAGGTGAACAACATCGACGGGATAAAGAGAATCCGCTTCATGACGAGCCACCCGAAGGACCTCTCGGACGAGCTCATATTTGCGATGCGAGACTGCGACAAGGTATGCGCGCACATGCACCTTCCGCTTCAGTCGGGGAGCTCGCGGATTTTGAAGGAAATGAACCGGCACTACGACGCGGCGCAGTACCTTAATGCGGTGGATAGATTGCGCTCCGCAATCCCCGACATCGCGATCTCCACGGACATTATCGTGGGCTTTCCGGGCGAGACCGAGGAGGATTTTCTCGAGACGCTTAATGTCGTAAAACAGGTCAAATTTGACAGCGCGTTCACTTTCATATATTCTAAGAGGAACGGGACGCCCGCCGCAAAGATAGAGGACCATGCCACCGAGGAGGAGATCAAGGACCGGTTCAACAGGCTCCTGTCCCTGGTGCAACAAATCGGCGAGAGAAAGGCGAAAGCCCTCGAGGGCAAGGTCATGGAAGTCCTCGTCGAGGAGAGAAACGCGCAGGACGCTTCGCTTCTTACCGGCCGGCTCGAGAACAACGCCGTCGTGCATTTCCCGGGAGATGCGTCGCTTATCGGTGAGCTTTTAAACGTGCGGCTCGACGAGTGCAAGGGGTTTTATTACCTCGGCTCGCTGGTCGGATGATATCAGGGAAAAAACAACGTAAAGTGGGCTTGCTTACAATTGCGTTGGCACCTGTTCAGCTCGAAGCGGAGCGGAGATTCGAGAGTGCGTAGCACGGAGAAATCCTTGGTATCGTTGGGGATGAGAATAATGCGCAAGAGTTCATGGAAAAACGACATAATTTTCATCGGCATTCTCGCGGCAGTGTGTGTTGTGATTTTTCTCATTTTCATGCTGCAGAAATCCGACGGGAGTGGCTGGGTCGTCGTGACCGTGGACGGCGAGGAATACGGGCGGTACCGCCTGTCCGAGGAGCAGGAAATCGAGATCACGGATGCGGACGGCAACGTCACGAACTGGCTTGAGATATCTGACGGAAAGGCCAACATGACGGCGGCGGACTGCCCCGACAAATTATGCGTCAAGCAGGGCACGATCTCGCGCACCGGCGAGAACATAGTCTGCCTGCCGAACCGCGTCGTGGTCTCGGTGGAGCGCGGGAAGGAGGACGGGCTCGATGCGATCGCGCAGTGACGAGAAGGGAAAAATTCCGACGTCAAAAAAGTTTCCGGCGCGGCGGGTCGCGATGATAGGGATGTTCGTCGCGATCGCGCTGATATGCAGCTACATCGAGTCGCTGATCCCGATAAATTTCGGCGTGCCGGGGATAAAGCTGGGGCTTGCGAACCTGATCGTCCTCTTCGCGCTCTACACGGGGAGCGCGAGCGATGCGATTTTGGTCTCGATCCTGCGAATTTTGCTGGCGGGATTCATGTTTGGGAATATGTTCAGCATAATATATTCGCTCGCCGGCGGGCTCTTGAGCTTCCTCGTGATGTGGCTTTTAAAGCGCACAAAAAAGCTTCGGCCGATATCGGTCAGCGTGGCGGGCGGGATGAGCCACAACGTCGGGCAGCTGATCGTCGCCGCGATCGTCGTGGAGAATTACAACATTTTATTTTACATCCCTGTACTGCTGATTTCTGGGCTCGTCACCGGGCTCGTCATCGGGGTGGTGGCGCAGGAGGTGTTGCTCCGGTTGCGTGGAATAATAGTAAAAAAATAGTTGCCCGATAAAATACCGATAAAATATTTATATGCAGAAAAATTTTCATGATTTTTAATATAAAAATTCAGGAGGAAAACAATGTACGCATACATAAAAGGTGAGCTTGCGGACGTGCAGGAGGATTGCGCGGTCATCGAGGCGGGCGGGATTGGATACCGGGTTTTTCTTTCGGTGAATTCGCTCGCGCAGCTGCCGCCCGTGGGGCAGGAGGTAAAAATATACACCTACCTGCAGGTGAGGGAGGATGCGATGGTGCTCTTCGGTTTCCTCACGAAGGACGACCTCGAGCTCTTTAAGATGCTCATCACGGTGAGCGGCATAGGCCCCAAGGGTGGGCTTGCGATCCTCTCGACGCTCACCGCGGACGACCTGCGCTTTGCGGTGCTCTCGGGCGACTCGAAGGCGATATCCCGCGCGCCGGGGATCGGGGCGAAGACCGCGCAGCGGCTTATTTTGGAGCTGAAGGACAAGTTCTCCTTGGAGGACATGCTTGAGCCGCACGAGGGCGGGTCGGAGAATACCATTCTGCCTTCTGCCAACAGCCAGCTCAAGAACGACGCGGTCGCGGCGCTGACCGCCCTCGGCTACACATCGACCGAGAGCCTCCACGCGGTCAGCACCGTGTCGATAACCGAAGAAATGGACGTCGAGGACGTGCTGAAGGCGGCGTTAAAGCATTTGTTATGATAATGGGGACCAAAGCAATTTATGCGGTGCAATCCGAATCATTAAAATAAAGAAACACGGTGAAAAATTATGGAAAAACGCGTGATCTCAACCCAAGTCCAGGAGGAGGACGCCAAGCTCGAGCCGAGCCTGCGCCCACAGCGCCTGCGGGACTACATTGGGCAGGAAAAGTTAAAGGATAATTTAATAATTTATATTGAAGCTGCAAAGGAGCGGGGCGACGCGCTCG
The DNA here is from genome assembly GCA_021199135.1 of Clostridiales bacterium. GTDB lineage: Bacteria > Bacillota > Clostridia > Lachnospirales > Lachnospiraceae > Roseburia. The sequence continues at coordinate 13,272 of JAJQIQ010000112.1, forward strand.
ACCACGTGCTGTTTTACGGGCCTCCGGGTCTCGGGAAGACGACGCTTGCGGGCATCATCGCAAACGAGATGGGGACGCACGTCAAGGTGACGTCGGGCCCCGCGATCGGAAAGCCTGGCGAGATGGCGGCGATATTAAATAATTTATCGGAGGGCGATATTTTATTTGTGGATGAGATACATCGCCTGAACCGCCAGGTCGAGGAGGTGCTATACCCGGCGATGGAGGACTACGCGATCGACGTTATGATCGGAAAAGGCGAGTCCGCGCGGTCCATCCGGCTGAACCTCCCGAAGTTTACGCTCGTCGGGGCGACGACCCGCGCCGGCATGCTCTCCGCGCCGCTTCGCGACCGCTTCGGCGTCGTAAGCCACATGGAATATTACACCGTGGATGAGCTCTGCCAGATCGTAAGGCAGTCTGCGAATGTGCTCGGGGTCGAGATAGACGACGAGGGCGCGGTCGAGCTCGCGAAGCGCTCACGCGGGACGCCACGACTTGCGAACCGACTCTTAAAGCGCGTCCGCGATTTTGCGCAGGTGCGCTACGACGGGAAGATCACGCTCGAGGTGGCGAAGGTCGCTCTCGACCTCCTTGAGGTCGACAGCCTGGGCCTCGACCAGAACGACAGGAACATTCTCCTTACGATCATCGATAAATTCGGTGGCGGGCCGGTCGGCCTTGACACCCTCGCGGCGGCGATCGGCGAGGACTCCGGCACGATCGAGGACGTCTACGAGCCCTACCTCGTAAAGAACGGTTTCCTAAACCGCACCCCGAAGGGCCGCGTCGCCACCGACTACACTTACGAGCACTTCGGACGGGTACGGGGACAACAATAATTCAATTTAAATTCAAGGTACCAGCCGCCCGAAAATTTTCGAAGGGGCCCCGCTTGGGCCGCCAACGTTTCGGCGAGGCTTCTGTTCGCTGATAAAGCGTCGCTCACAATGAAGCCGTCGCCGACAACGTTCGGCCCGCTCCCCCTGCCAAAGATTGCGAGCGGCTGGTTGGTGCATTCAACAAAATACTTGCACCAAAATCCATATAAGGTTATAATGTTTCTGTGGAAAACACAGAAAGCGGGGAATCGGATATGTCTTCAAAGACGGATGCGGATGTGGTGATCGACGGGAAGGTCTATACGCTGAGCGGCTACGAGAGCCCGGAGTACCTCCAGAAGGTCGCCACATATATCAACAATAAAATCGCGGAGCTGGAGTCGATGGCGGACTACCGCTACATCCCGCAGGCCATGAAGGGGACGCTGATTGAGCTGAACATCGCGGACGACTACTTCAAGGCCAAGGAGAAGGCCGAGAAGCTCGAGCTCGACCTTGAGGTTCGCGAGAAGGAGCTCTACGACCTCAAGCACGACCTGATCTCGAACCAGATCAAGAACGAGAGCGCGGAGACCTCGATGAAGGAGCTCGAGGCGAGAAACCAGGAGCTTCTCCTCAACAAGGCGAGGCTCGAGGCGGCGCTCGAGGACAAGCTGCTCGACGGCAAGGGCAGCAGCAAAAGCCGCACGGAGAGGCAGAGCCATTCCGGTTCGACAGGCAAGGCGACGGGCGCAACGCCTGCGTCGCAGCACGGCGGCGATTCGGAAAACGGCAAGTCAGAGGATAGCAAGGCAGAGAACGGAAAGACAGAAGATAACAAGGCAGAGAATCGCAGGACGAGCAGCGGCAAGACAGATGGCAGCACGGTGGAAAACACCAAGACGAGCAGTAGCAAGAGATTTCTTTAATTTAGATTAAACTTTTGGCAATTTTGACATAGCGGGGACGGTGACATCACTGCCCCCTGTTTTGTTTTTTGATGCTGTATTTTTTTGTGCCATGGAGAGCGAATGGATAGAGGAATCTGCCGCGACAACAGAATAGAACTCCTCGCCCCGGCGGGCAGCCCTGCAATTCTTCGGGCGGTGGTCGCGGCGGGCGCGGACGCGGTCTACTTCGGTGGCATGAAATTTGGCGCGCGCGCCTACGCGGACAACTTCTCGGACGGCGAGCTCCTAGAGGCGATCGACTACGCGCATCTCCACGGGCGGCGGGCATACGTCACAGTAAACACGCTGCTCAAGAATGATGAGATGGCACAGCTCTACGATTATGTACGTCCGCTCTACGAGCGCGGCGTGGACGCGGTGCTCGTGCAGGACCTCGGGGTGCTCGACTTTCTGCGCACGGAGTTTCCGGATTTGCCAATCCACGCGAGCACGCAGATGACCGCCGCAGGACCATATGACGCGAAGTTTCTCGTCGGGCAGGGCGTAAGCCGCATCGTGCTCCCGCGCGAGCTCTCGCTAGGTGAGATACAAAGCATAAAAGAAGAGTCGCACGCGGAGCTGGAGGTCTTCGTCCACGGCGCGCTCTGTTACTGTTACTCGGGGCAGTGCCTGCTCAGCAGCCTCTACGGGGGCAGGAGCGGCAACCGCGGGCGTTGCGCCCAGCCGTGCAGGCTGCCGTATGAGGTGTGCGATGAGAACGTGCATCCAAAATCTGATGCGCGAAGAAATCCCGAGTGTAGAAAGGCCGAGTCGGGGAGGCGGGATGACGGGAAAACCGCTTGCAATGATCGTGAGAAAAAAACGATGGCAGAGCAATTTCCTCTAAGCCTCAAGGATCTCTGTGGAATTGGCGGCCTCGATGCATTGGTTGACGCAGGCGTGACCTCGCTCAAGATCGAGGGGCGGATGAAGCAGCTCCCCTACGCGGCTGGGGTCGTCTCGGTGTACAGGCGGGCGATTGACGGTGGCGTTCGCGAGGGCGACATGGAAGAACTGGAAAAGCTTGGGAGCCGCAGCGGGTTCACCGACAGATATTTTTTCGCGCGAAACGGCGCGGACATGGTGACGTTTGAAAAGCCAAACTACTCCTGCGACGAGGACGAGCAGAAGCATATCGAGGAGAAATTCTCGGGCGGGGCAGAGCCGATCAGGGTGAAAGGGAAATTGCGGCTGATATCGGGCGAACGCGCGGAGTACGCGGTGATGGTGGAAAGTGCGTCGGTCACCATCCTCGGAGATGTCGTGAGCACCGCGAAAACCAAGCCCCTCGACCCTGCGGACGTGAGGGCGCGGATGGAGAAGACCGGCGGCACGGACTTTTCGATGGATGACGTGCAGATTGAGATGGATAAAAATGCATTCCTCCCGAACGGCGAGCTGAACCGGCTGAGGCGCGAGGCGCTGGAGCAGTTGCGGGAGAAAATGCTGAATAAATATAGAAAAAATGTAGCAGATTGCAGAAAAAATGAGAGCGCAAGGATTGTCATCGAAGATGTTAATTTGGTTGACGAACTCATTGCTGATCCTGTCGAGGATAAATTGCAGTCCCGCCCCCGCATAATTTGCCTCACGGAGAACCGCAAACTCATCCCAATCCTGGCGGAGCGCGACTTTGTGA
>JAJQIQ010000021.1 GCA_021199135.1 Clostridiales bacterium
CCGGGACGTCCCCGGGGCGCATTTTGCATAGGTACCAGTTCCCGCCGAGGTACATGGAAAACTCGCCTTTATTTTTAGGGCGGATTTCCTCGTCCGTGCCCGGCGGGAGCATCTTACAGACTTCGCCGCTGCATGACATCTCCCCGATCCGCGAGACGCAAAAACGCGCCCTCACCTCGCCCAGAAATTCGGATTCGGTAAATCCATTTAAATCCTTCACGACGCGGTTGTAGTCCATTATCATGAGCTCCTCGTCGGGGAAAAGCACGGAGAGGAAATAATTAAATTCCTCGTCGCCCGAAAAGTTTGGATTTTTTTCGCGGCGCGAAAAGCCGACGCGCACCGCGGATGCCGCCCTGTGGTGCCCGTCAGCTATGTAGATATTTTCCGTCGCGGCGAAGGCCGCCGCGATGTTTTTTATGTCATCATCTTTTTCGATGATGAATACGCGATGCCTCACCCCGTCGTCGGAGACGAAATCGCAGAGCGGCGTGTCGTTACTTTTTATGTTTTTTACGATCTCCGAAATCGCTTCGTTTTTGCGGTAGGCGAGGAAAATCGGGCCCGTCTGCGCGCTGCAGGCGTCGACGTGGCGGATGCGGTCTTCCTCCTTGTCGGCGCGGGTGTTCTCGTGCTTTTTTATCACGCCCGACGCGTAGTCGTCGATCGAGGCGCAGCCGACGATCCCAGTCTGCGACCGTCCGTCCATCGTAAGCTCGTATAGAAAAAAGCAGGGCTTCCCGTCGCGGATGAAAGTGCCGTCCGCCGTCCAGTCGGAGAGCATCTGCGCCGCCTTCTCGTACACCCTGTCGTCGTAGGGGCTCATCCCCGGCTCGAACTGCGTCTCCGCGCGGTCTATCGCGAGGAACGACTTAGGATTCTTTTTTACAATCTCACGCGCCTCGTCGGACGAGTACACGTCGTAGGGGAGCGCGGCAACCGTAGATGCCATCTCCGCCGACGGCCTCACTGCGCGAAACGGTCTTATCTCTGCCATGACAGGACCTACTTTACGACGCGCACGCGCAGCACGCCCGGTATCGCAGAAAGCTTGTCCACGACGTCCGGGGTCACCGGCGAGTCGAGGTCGAGGAGCGCGTACGAGTAGTCGCCCTTCGCCTTGTTCGTCATGTCGGAGACGTTTATGTCAGCCTCGCCCAAAATCGTCGTGTACTGCCCGATCATGCCCTTGCTGTTCTTGTGCATGATGCCGATCCTGCCGGCCGTCGTGCATGCGCCCATGTTGCAGTCCGGGAAGTTCACGGAGTGGACGATGTTGCCGTTCTCGAGGTAGTCGCGGATCTCGCGGACCGCCATGATCGCGCAGTTGTCCTCTGACTCCGCGGTGGACGCGCCGAGGTGCGGGGTGACGATGCAACCCTTCGCGCCGACTGTCGTCGTGTTCGGGAAGTCTGAGACGTATGCCTTCACTTTGCCGGCCGCGAGCGCGTCGACCATCGCCTCCTCGTCCACGAGAAGGTCGCGGGCGAAATTGAGGACGATCGTGCTCGGCTTCATCATCGCGATCTGGTCCGCGCCGATCATCTTCTTCGTCGAGTCGAGGAGCGGCACGTGGATCGTGATGAAGTCGCAGTCGCGGTAGATGTCGTCGACGTTGCTGATGTGCCTCACGCTGCGGGAGAGGTTCCAAGCCGCGCTGACGGAGATGTACGGGTCGTAGCCGTAGACGTCCATCCCGAGGTGGGTCGCCGCGTTCGCGACGAGCACGCCGATCGCGCCAAGTCCTATGACGCCGAGCTTCTTTCCTGAAATCTCGGTCCCCGCGAAATTCTTCTTCTGCTTCTCGGCGGTCTTTGCGATGTTCTCGTCGTTCTGGTTGTCAAGAAGCCAGTTGATGCCGCCCACGATGTCGCGGGAAGCATAGAGCATCCCCGCGAATACGAGCTCCTTGACTCCGTTGGCGTTCGCGCCCGGGGTGTTGAAGACGGCGATGCCCTGCTCCGCGCACTTATCGAGCGGGATGTTGTTCACGCCCGCGCCCGCCCTGGCTACCGCGAGAAGTGAATTCGGCAGCTCCATGTCGTGCATCGCCGCGCTGCGGACCAGCACCGCGTCCGCGCCGTCGATGGAGTCAATTTTTTCATATTCATCCGAAAAGAGCTCAAGCCCCACGCTCGCAATCGGATTTAAGCAGCTGTACTTGTACAATTTAATCATCCTTTCTTGTGATAAACAAATTAATTATTTTTTTCGAAGGCCTTCATGAACTCGATCAGCTTCTCAACGCCCTCGTAAGGCATCGCGTTGTAGATGGAGGCCCTCATGCCGCCTACGGTGCGGTGACCCTTGAGGTTCACAAAGCCCGCGGCCTCCGCTTCTTTGACGAACTTTGCGTCGAGGTCGGCGTCTCCCGTGATGAACGGCACGTTCATGAGCGAGCGGTCCTCCTTTCGCACGGTTCCTTTGAACATCTTGCTCTCGTCGAGGTAGTCGTAGAGGATTTTTGCCTTCTTCTCGTTGCGGCGCTTCATCTCCTCAAGGCCGCCCATGTTTTTAAGCCACTTGAACACCTTGCCGCAGATGTAGATGCCGTAGCAGGGCGGGGTGTTGTAGAGGCTGTCGTTGTCAGCCTGTATCTTCCACTTGAGCATAGTCGGCGTACCCGGGAGCACGTCGTCGGTGATTAGGTCCTCACGGGCAATCACGATGACCACGCCCGCCGGGCCTATGTTTTTCTGAACGCCGCCGTAGATCACGCCGTACTTGGTCACATCGACCGGCTCTGAGAGGAAGCAAGATGACACGTCGGCGACCAAGGTCTTTCCCTTAGTGTTCGGCAGGGTGTGGTACTTCGTGCCGTAGATCGTGTTGTTCTCGGTGATGTAGACGTAGTCCATGTCGTCGGTGATGGGCAGGTCGGAGCAGTCCGGGATGTAGGAGAAAGTCTCATCCGCGGAGCTTGCGAGCTCGACCGCCTCGCCGTAGATCTTCGCCTCCTGGAACGCCTTCTTCGCCCACTGCCCGGTCACGACGTAGCCGGCCTTCCTGTTTTTCATCAGGTTCATCGGCACCGCCGCGAACTGCTGGGACGCGCCGCCCTGCAGGAAGAGGACCTTGTAGTTGTCCGGGATCCCCATGACCTCGCGCAGGTCTTTCTCGGCCTCCTTTATGATGTCGTCGAAGACCTTGGAGCGGTGGCTCATCTCCATCACGGACATGCCGCAGCCCCTGTAGTCGAGCATCTCGTCCGCCGCCTCGCGCAGGACCTCCTCCGGGAGCACCGCCGGGCCGGCTGCAAAATTGTAAACTCTTGACATTGTTTTTTCCTCCTGTGAATAAATTATTTGGTCAAAAATTAAATCTATATTTAACATTTAATCTTTATTCTTGTTATTATAGTCTGCCTCGTCAAAGCACTCATCTATCGGCGCCCCAGGCGCGACCATCGGCCACACCTTGTCGTCCGAGTCGATGACCGCATCTATGACAAATGGCATGTCGCAGGACAGGGCTTCCGCAAGCGCCGCGTCAAACTCCTCGCGCGTCGTGACCCGCCGCCCCGTCGCGCCCATTGCCTCCGCGACCTTGACGTAGTCCATGCCGTCGTCGAGCACCGTCGCCGAGTAGCGCTTTTCGTAGAACAGCGTCTGCCACTGGCGCACCATGCCGAGGACGTGGTTGTTGACAATGACCTCGATGATCGCAAGCTTCTGGCGCACCGCCGTCGCAAGCTCGTTCATGTTCATCCGAAAGCACCCGTCGCCCGCGAAGTTTATGACCGTCCGCCCCGGGTTTGCGATCTGCGCGCCGATCGACGCGCCGAGCCCGTAGCCCATCGTGCCCAAGCCTCCTGACGAGAGAAGCGTGCGCGGGTTTTTGTACTTGAAGTACTGCGCCGCCCACATCTGGTGCTGCCCGACCTCGGTCACGATGATCGCATCCGGCGCCTCGGAGTAGATTTTCTCCACCATGTACGGCCCCGATAGCCCCGTCGGCGGGTAGGTGAGCGGGAAACGCTTTCCATAATCCGCGATATGTGCGCACCACACCTTATGCTCCTGCTGCCCGAGCCTTTCGTTTAAAATGCCGAGCACCGTCTTCACGTCGCCGACGACCGCGTGATTGGCCTGGATGTTTTTGTTTATCTCCGCAGGGTCGATGTCAATCTGCAGGATCTGCGCATGGCTTGCAAACGTGGCTGGGTTTCCGATGACCCTGTCGGAAAAGCGCGTCCCGATGGCGACGAGGAGGTCGCACTCGCTGACCCCGAGGTTCGCGGCCTTGGTGCCGTGCATCCCGAGCATCCCGACGTAGCGGCTGTCCGTGCCGTCGTATCCGCCCTTGCCCATCAGCGTGTCGCAGACCGGCGCGTCCATGAGGGCCGCAAGCTTCCTCACTTCCTCGCTTGCGCCCGAGAGCACCGCGCCCCCGCCGACAAATAGAAACGGCTTTTCCGATTTCTCTATCATCTCGAGCGCGCGAGAGATGTCCGCCTCGCAGACCTCATCCGCGCTGTGCGCCGGCAGCTCGGGCTCCACTCTCTCGTACTCCGCCACAGAGCCGACCGCCGTGACGTCCTTCGCCACGTCGACGAGCACCGGCCCGAGCCTGTCCTTTCTCGCTATCGAAAACGCCCGGCGCAGGGTGTCCGCGAGCTGCGTGACATCCTTTACTATGAAATTGTACTTCGTGATCGGCATCGTGATCCCCGTGATGTCGATCTCCTGAAAGCTGTCCTTGCCGAGGAGCGGCACGTTCACGTTGCAGGTGATCGCGACGATCGGGATCGAGTCCATGTACGCGGTCGCGATCCCCGTGACGAGGTTCGTGGCCCCCGGCCCCGACGTCGCCATGCAGACCCC
>JAJQIQ010000152.1 GCA_021199135.1 Clostridiales bacterium
GAGGCGGAGCCGTACATCATCGTCTCAACCGAATATCCCGTGACGTTGCCGTCATCGTCGGTCTCCCTCGTCGCGACGCAGCCCGCCTCCTCGGCGGTGTTGCGAAGCGTCTCATAGAACTCCTCCTCCGACATGCTTGGGGAATAGCTCATCGTCACGTCGTTTATCGTGATCGTGCCGCTCGCGTCGGCTGCGGCCAGCTGGTCGGTGGTGAACGTGTATGACGCGGTCTCCGCCATCTCCGAAACCGTCATCTCGTAGATGCCTGCGGTCACCTCGGATGAAGTGTATATCCTTGAAGCCTGGTCTGAGTAGGTGCAGATGTCGGAAGAGCCGTTCAAGAGCGTCTTCGTGTTGTACTCGGTGTCCTCTGAGATCCTGTCGACCTCCTGGACGAGCTGGTCGATCTCGGCCTGCATACTCTGCCGGTCGCTGTATGAATTTGTGCCGTTCGCCGCCTGGACGCTGAGCTCCCTGATCCTCTGGAGGATGTCGCTCACCTCGCCCAGCGCGCCGTCCGCTATCTGGAGGGTGGAGACGGCGTTGTTCGCGTTCGTCTCTGCCTGATCGAGCGCCGCTATCTGCTGGCGCATCTTGTTTGAAATGGCCATGCCCGACGGGTTGTCCCCGGGCTTGTTGATCTTGTAACCGCTGGATAGGCGCTCAACCGCCTGCGTCAGCTTGTTTTCTGTCCTGAGCAGCCGCACGTTTGCAACAACGGCAGACATATTGTTGTTTATCTTCATGACATATCCTTTCCTGCGATGCCGATGGCCTCGCCGCAAGCGTCCGTGCCCGTTATTTGACATTCCCTGTCGTTCTCATCTGCCTATTATATCGTCCTCGGGCGAAAAAATTTTAACCTCGGCGCAAGGATATATTTGCATTTCCGCCAAAAACGTAGTACTATACAGTAAGATTGCATTGACGAAGGAGGGATTTCAAATGGCTACAGTCACGAAGGATACAATGATCGGCGAGCTTCTCCAGATCAACGAGGACATCGCTCCCCTGCTCCTCGGCATCGGGATGCACTGCCTGGGCTGCCCGTCCTCGCAGATGGAGACGATCGAGGAGGCGGCGATGGTGCACGGCATCGAGCCCGACGACCTCGTTGGCGACATCAACGATTTCCTCGAGAACGCGTCGTAAGGCACGCATTTCCAAGAGAGCGTTAAAAAAGGGGCTGCCCGCAAATCTGCGACAGTCCCTTTTTTATGGGCTAGAATTATTAAATCCTGTTTTAATCTACCAGCATTGCCAGCTTCTGCAGGGCATCTCCCTCTATGATTCTCTTCTCCTGCTCCGCATAGTGCGCGCCGACGGCGGATGTATAGTTCTTCTGCGTCGCGTACTCGCATATCATGTTGCAGACGCGGTTGAATTCCATCGGGGTGTGGTAGCTCTTGTGCACCATGAGGCAGAAACGGTTCGTCCGCACGTCCTTGTAGAGGTCGTTCTCGCCGTCATAGTAGCCCTCAAGCACATGGGCAAGCCTCCGCACCTCTTCCAGGCAGTTGAACTCAAACATCCGCGTGACATCGGAGAGATCCGCGTCCTGGCAGAGCTCGGGCATCGGCTCCTCGTCGGCGTCGATTGACTTCCCGTCCGCGAGGTGCTTGAACATGTCGAGGATGTCGTCCGCGCCTTTCTGGTCCGCCAGCGCGACGCCGCCGTCCGAATACGCCTCCGGGTACATGTCCTCGTCGGGGTCGGAAAACTGTGAGAACCTCGTGTCCAGCTCGTCCGGGTACTCGACCTTCGTGATGAGGAGAATCAGCGATTCGGAGGAAAGCGGAATCGCCTCGACCATCAGCGGCATGTCGTTCGCCTCGAAGCCGAGCTCGTAGTTCGCCTGCTCTATCATGTCCTGGAACAGGCCCCTCGCCTTGTCGGAGCCATAGACGAACTCCCGCAGGTTTATCTGCCTCGCCGCCAGGTCCTGGCGCGTCAGCGTGCAGCGAATCTGGTTTTCGTTCACTCTCTCAATCTTCATTCTTCCTCACTTCCTCTCCAATTCATGATACCACGGATTGCTCCATGCTACGCATTCTCGCAATTGGAAGCAAGCTTCCATTGCGTTGCTTTTGTCCCCTGGTGGTATCATTATAATCAATGATTATGCTCTTGTAAAGTTAATGCAGCTAAAATTTTCCTAAAAATTTTTTCAAAAAGGGGGTTGACAAGGCGGCGATGCCCGTGTTATAAAATACGAGCGAGGTGCATCCTTGACCCCAGAAGGAAGCACATGGAAACACAAATTGAAAACAAAGCTATCCTGTCCGGGCGTTACGAGCTCATAAAGCCACTTGGCGAGGGCTCAGACGGCACTGTGTACCTAGCCCGGCACCAATCTTTAGGGCAGGAGCGAGCGGTAAAGGTTTTTCCGAAAAGTTCCGCTCCTTCGCTCTTCGCACTATCGGAAGCGAACGTCCTCAAGGCGCTCAATCATCCGGGTATCCCCACGATCTACGATCTCGAGGAAGATCAGACTAACTATTATTTGGTGGAAGAGTATATCCGTGGCGAGTCCTTAGAGAATTTCTTGCTTCTTCAGCAGTCGATATCCCAGGAACTGTTTTTTAAGTTTTGCGAGCAGCTGTGCGATATTTTCGTGTACCTGCACAACCTCTGCCCCAGCCCCCTGGTCTACCAGGACCTAAAGCCGGAGCACATAATCGTGTGCGGGATGCAGCTAAAACTCATCGACTTCAGCGTATGCGCATTTTACGAAGATTCCGGGGACGACTTCAAAACCTTCGGAAACGTGGCCTTCTCCGCGCCGGAGCTGTTTTCGGGCGCGTCAGCCTCAGCCGCTGGCGACCTGTACAGCATCGGCAAGATCATGGAGTTCATGATTCCCTACGTGGATGGCGCGCTTCCCAGGAAAGTCCTACAAATTATCCAAAAGGCAACGGCAGAGCAGCCGGATCTCCGGTATGAGACGGCGGAGGAACTCTCGGCGGCAATCTGCGGTGCAGATGATGATTCGGGCAGGACGCACCTCGTAAATACTATCGCAGTCGTGGGCACACATTCCGGCTGCGGGGCCACGCACATAGCGGTATCCCTCACCTGCACACTCAACGCACTTGGGCGCGACGCACTGTACTATGAAGAAAATTCCACCGACAGTCTGCGCAGGGCGCTCCCCCATATGCGGCATGTGTGGGAGCGGGAAGGCTGCTACATGCAGGGCTATTTCAAGGGTTACCCCAAATACGGGGAGGGCGTGAAAATTTCTGAGCGCAGAGCGGACATATCCGTGATCGACTACGGATGCAACGTCCCGGCTGACCTCGCGGCGGCAGATCTGATCCTGCTCGTCTGCGGGGGAGCGCCGTGGCATCGCTCTATCGACCAGGTTCTCGGCCTCTTCCAGGGCACCGTGAAAGACCGGCTCCGCATAATCGCGAACCTCTGTGACCGCGAAGCAGCACTCTGTTTTGCCAAACAGCTCGACGCTCCCGTCTACCTCTACCCCTACGACACAGATCCGTTCGGGGATGGGGACGGCAAGAGGCGCTTTGCTGAATGGCTGTCATTCGGGAAGAGGGGGAAGGCATCATTTTTACGCACTCACGGCCAGTATTACCGGAAATCCGGACAATAGGCGTGTGCGGCATCGGTGAAAACGCCGGCGCCACCCACATGTCGATCGCGCTTTCGAATTTCCTGAGCGGAAAATTCTGCAAAAACACCGCATACCTGGAGATGAACGCCAGCCACGAGATTTTTTCCCTGTCGGGAAAGTCCGGAGAGGAGTCGACGTTCTGCCTGCAGAGGGTGGACTACCACCCGGCGATGACCATATCATCCGAGCAGGAAATGCTCTCGCGGCGCTACCGGTACTTCGTGCTGGATTTCGGCAAACTGAACACTTACACCACGGCGGAGTTCCTGCACTGCGACAGGAAGCTCGCCATCGGTTGCGTAAGTCCGTGGAAACAGGCACAGTTCCAGAAATTTTACGGGAAGCTGTCTCACTCAAAAAATTTGGAGAAGGAGGGTATCCTTTACATTGGAAATTATATGGGGACCGAGGGAGACCTCCGCAAGCTGGAAAAGCGCCTGGGCACCCGGGTGATGCCGATGCCATTCATTCCCGATCCGTTTCACGTTGACTCAGCAAACTTTACCTTCTTTGAAGATGTATTGAGATGAGGTCATGAGAACAAAAAATTTAGTCAATCACACTAACCACGAAAACATCAGCCTGCTGATCGAATATCGGCCGGGCGTATACAGGGGGCTTTACATCGACGTCCCAAGCGGGGAGGAGGTGAGGCCGGAGCAGACGTGCGCAATGGTGGAAAATTATTAAATCGTAACTTAACATTTACAGTCCACGCGACATTCGTGACTGTATTTGGGAAGGAACTCTGACAATTATGCTTTTGTAGCTATTCTACTCATTGACAAGCTATTTTTTAGGTCATTGAGGGGATGGGCTGCGCACACAAAAAAGGTCTTGGGGGCTGCCTGGGGAGGTGGCCCCCTCGTCATATTTCCGAAAAAACCTGTGAAAAATTTTGAATAGGTTTGAAAGAACTTCCATATAATGATATAATGAGCGCAGGATTGCAAAATGAAAGGAAGTTTTACATGAAGAGAGAGAGTTTGAGGGATCTTTTTTCGGACGATGAGGAGAGCGAAGTCTTCGAGGATGACGATGAGGACATCGGCGATGATGTCGGCGAAGACGATGAGATTTTCCCGGATGACGGCGAGGCCGCGCATCACAGGGGAAAGCGGAACCTGATACCGGCCATAGTGCTCGTCGCGCTCGTCGTGGTCATAATCATAATCGCG
>JAJQIQ010000174.1 GCA_021199135.1 Clostridiales bacterium
CCCGCACAAAAACGTGGACAAGCCCGCGATGGTCGTCGAGCTGAAATTTGACAAAAGTACCGATGCCGCGATAAAACAGATCAAAGAAAAACGCTATGCCGGTGCATTGTCGGATTACGATGGCAAAATACTGCTTGTCGGAATTAATTATGACAAGGATACGAAAAAACACAGCTGCGAGATTGAGGATGCATAATCAAACAAAATTCTTATGCGTCACAAATGAGCATAAAAAGAGCCCATCTTTTGGTCGGGATTCAAAATGCACCACCCGACAGCAAAAGAAGGGCTTTTTTTGATATGTTTCGTATTTTTATAGGTTCCGGTGCAGCAGTTCGTGCTCCCTGCCTTTTAGGAGCCCATCGTAGAGCTGGATGACGGTCGGGTTCTCGTCCGGGAAGCGGACGCTCGAGCCCGCGTCGATCTTGTAGATGCCCTCGGAGCGGTTCTTGCGCGTGCGCGCGCCGGACTGCGCGGGCTGGCCGCCTCCCATGATGCAGCCGCGCCTGCACGCCATGACCTCGACGAAATCGTAGGATCTCTCGCCGTTTTTCATCTGATCGAGCAGCCGCCCCGCGTTCGCAAGCCCGTTGACGACGGCGATGCGCACTTCGCGCCCGCCGATCTGTGCCGTCGCCTCCTTGATCCCGTCCTCGCCCCGGACGCCAGAGAAGCTTATGGCGCTAAGCGCCTGATAGTTCTTTTCCTTCGAGAGCTTGCGCAACACGGCCTCGGTCACGCCGCCGGTGATCCCGAAGATCGCTCCGCCGCCGGACGCGATGGAGAACGGCATGTCAGCCGCCTCGCCTCCCAATTTCTCAAACTGGATCCCGACCTGCTTTATCATTCGGATGATCTCGACGGTCGTGAGCACATAATCCGTGTCCTGCCTGCCGCCGGTGAAGTTGTCGTCGCGCAGGATTTCGCCCTTTTTCGCGGTGCAGGGCATGATGGAGACGATGGCTGTCTTCTTGCCCTCCTCCTCGTCGCGCTTTTTCCAGTATTCCTTGATGACCGCCGAGAGCATCCCCTGCGGGGAGCGGCAGGTCGAGAGGTACCCGGAAAACTCCGGGTATTTCTTCTCGCAGAATTTCACCCAGCCAGGGCAGCACGAGGTGAACAGCGGGAGGTTGTCGTCTTTCTCAAGCCGCTCGGCGAGCTCGTCCGCCTCCTCCATGACCGTGAGGTCCGCGCCGACGTTCGTGTCGTAGACCTCGTCGAAGCCCATGATGCGCAGCGCCTCGACGAGCTGGCCCATGCAGTTTACGCCTTTCTGCACACCGAAGTGGTCGCCGACCGCGAGCCGCACCGACGGGGCGACCTGGGCCACGACGCGCACGGATGGGTCGTCAATCGCGTTCCAGACCTCGGTGACGTTCGTGCGGATGGAGATCGCCGCCGTCGGGCAGACCGCCGCGCACTGGCCGCAGCCCACGCAGTCCGTCTCGGCGAGGGGCTTCCCGAACGCCGCCATGACCTCCATCTTCGAGCCGCGGTTCGCAAAATTTATCGCGCCGACGCCCTGGATCTCGTCGCAGGTGCGCACGCAGTCGCCGCAGAGGATGCACTTGTTCGGGTCCATGACGATGCTCGGCGAGCTCATGTCGAGAGGCCTGGTTTTCCTGTTGTCCAAGAACCTCACCGCGTGCACGCCGACGCGGTAGGCCAGCGACTGCAGGTCGCACATCCCGTTCTTGTGGCAGGTCGTGCAGTCCCGGCAGTGCGCCGAGAGCAGGAGCTCGATGATGAGCCTCCTGTAATGCTGGATCTTCGTCGTGTTCGTGTGGATCACCATGCCGGGGCGCGGCTGCTCCGAGCACGACGCGAATATGCGCCCCCTGTCGTCCTCGACCACGCACATCCGGCACGCCCCGTAAATCGAGAGTTCGGAGTGGTAGCAGAACGTCGGCAGGTCGATGCCCGCCTTGCGGATCAGGGAGAGCACATTCTTCTCCCCCTCGATCGGCACGCATTTTGAATCTATCGTGATGTAGTCCATGCAGGAATCCTCCCATCTTTCAACTCATTTATACAAAAATCAAATCCAAATTTAATTTTTGCAAAAAACGCTTAAAACTCAGTGTGGATTGCGCCAAATGTGCAGCCCTCCATGCACGCGCCGCAGCGGATGCACTTGTCGTTGTCGATGACGTAGGGGTGCTTGATCTCTCCCGAGATCGCCCCGGCGGGGCAGTTCCTCGCGCACTTCGAGCAACCCTTGCACTTCTCCGGGTCGATCACGAAGCGGCGCAGTGCCTTGCAGTTTCCGGTGCGGCAACGCTTGTCCACGATGTGCTCGACGTACTCCTCGCGGAAATTCTTGAGGGTGCTTAAGACCGGCAAGGCCGCGCTCTTTCCGAGGCCGCAGAGCGCGGTGTCCGTGATCGCCTCGCCGAGCTCCTGCAAAAGGTCGAGCTGCTCCATCGTCCCGCGCCCCGCGACGATGTCCTCCATGATCTCGAGCATCCGCTTCGTCCCCTCGCGGCAGGGCACGCATTTCCCGCAGCTCTCGTTCTGCGTGAAGTTCATGAAGAACCTCGCGACCTCGACCATGCAGGTGTTCTCGTCCATGACGACGAGGCCGCCTGATCCTATCATCGCGCCCAATTTCTTCAGAGAATCGAAGTCGAGCGGCACGTCGAGGTTGTCCGTGACGAGGCAGCCGCCGGATGGCCCGCCGATCTGCACCGCCTTGAATCCGGCGTCGCCCTTGATTCCGCCTCCGATGTCGAAAACTATCTCGCGCAATGTCGTGCCCATCGGCACCTCGATAAGGCCAGTATTCTTCACGCTGCCGGTCAGCGCGAACGCCTTGGTGCCGGGGCTCTTCTCCGTCCCGATCTGGTGGTACCAGTCCGCGCCGTTTAAGATTATCATCGGCACGTTGGCATAGGTCTCGACATTATTCAAAACCGTCGGCTTGCCGAAAAGCCCCTGCTCGACCGTCCGGGGCGGCTTCGTGCGCGGCATCCCGCGCTCGCCCTCGATGGAGGACGTGAGTGCGCTGCCCTCGCCGCAGACGAACGCGCCCGCGCCCCGGTTTATGTGGATCCTGAAGCTGTAGCCGGAGCCCATGATGTCATCGCCCAAAATCCCAGCCTCCTCGGCCTGCGCGATCGCGACGCGCAGCCTCTTCACCGCGAGCGGGTACTCCGCGCGGACGTAGATGTATCCCTCCTGCGCTCCGACCGCGTACCCCGCGATTATCATGCCCTCGAGCATCTTGTGCGGGTCGCCCTCCATGACGCTCCGGTCCATGAACGCGCCCGGGTCGCCCTCGTCGCCGTTGCAGACGACGTAGCGTATCGTCTCCTGCTGGCGTCTCACCTGTTTCCATTTGTAGCCGGTCTGGAAGCCGCCGCCCCCGCGCCCGCGGAGGTTCGACTCCATGACCACTTCCACGATCTCATCCGGCGTCATCTCAAAAAGCGCCTTCTCGAGCGCCTGGTAGCCGCCAACCGCGAAATATTCGTTTATGTTTTCCGCGTCGATATGCCCGCAATTTTTTAAAACTTGGCGCGTCTGCTTCGCGTAAAACGGGATGTCATCCTGCCCGAGATATCTCTTGCCGTCAAGCTCGTACAGAAGTCGCTCGACCGGCCTGTTGGCTTTTATCGTCTCCTCGAAAATCTCCTCGCAGTCCTCCTCCCGCACCTTGATGTACAGGTAATTCATCGGCTCAATGCGCACGAGCGGACCCATCTCGCAGAAACCGTGGCAGCCGCTCTGCTTCACGCCGAAGTGCGCGATCTCCGCGCCGAACTCGACGGAGACTCCCTCCGAGCCTTCCGCGAGCGACTTTAATTTCTGGTAAATTTTCTCCGAGCCGCCCGCGAGGCAGCCTGTCCCAGCGCAGACCAGGATCCGCTTGGCCTGGCTCTTCATCTCCGCGACAGCCTCAGAGCGCGCCGCCGCCAAATCTTCCCTCGATCCTATCCTCATCCTGCCACCTCGCCTTTCTGCTCCGCATCCTTGATCGAAGCCACCAGTTCCGTGACCTTCTCCGGCGTCATAGCCGGGTGCACCACGTCGTTTACGGTCATCGCGGGCGCAAGACCGCACGCGCCGAGGCACGACACGGTCTCGAGCGTGAACATCATGTCGTCCGTCGTGTGGTGCTCCGCGTCGAGCCCGAGCTCCTCGCGAAGCTGGCTTAAGATCGCCGGCGACTTGCGGACATGGCAGGCAGTCCCGTCGCACACGCGGATGATGTACTTGCCCTTCGCCTCGAACGAGAAATTCTCGTAGAACGTCGCCACGCTGTACGCCTTGGCCTCGTTTATCCCGAGCTTCCCCGCGACGTAGGTCAGGAGCTCCGGCGGCAGGTAGCGATACTGCGCCTGGATGTCCTGGATCACCGGGATCAGGAAACGCTTGTCCGTCCCGTGCGAGGCGATGATCTCGTCCGCCCTGTCGTAATATGACTGTTCCAGCATAAGCTCTCCTCCTTGATAAAAATACTGACTATATTGTATCACACTCCAAAGGAATTGCCTATGAAAAAAGAAAATTTACTGAAAAAACTTGCTTTCGTTGATGTGATAAATTAAACTTGTAACACCTGTGGCTAATGATATATAATAGAGATTGAGGAAAGAGAGGACGTCATCGCTGATGCGGGAAGACCATCCGGAAACGGACTGTCAAGGCTAGCGTCCGGGGCGAGAAAAAACAGGCGCAAGTGTTACAAAAATGATATGATCCCCCTAAAGTAGACATGGCAAATAACCAAAAGCTACTTTAGGAGG
>JAJQIQ010000134.1 GCA_021199135.1 Clostridiales bacterium
ACCCGCCGAAGCACCCGCGGCAGCTCGTTATCGAAAACTTCACCTCGCTTATCGCGGGCACGCCGCCCGCCGCCTCGTACGAGGGGTGATAGTTTCTCATGTAGGGCAGCGCGTAGACATCGTCCATCTCCTGCTGGCTTAAGGGCTTCTGCGGCGGATTCTGCACGACGAAGGTGCCGCCGTAAGGCTCGCAGAGCTTCTTGCCCGAGAAGGGGTCTGCGTTTTGGTACTGCGTGTAAAAACTTTTTGCGTAAAGCCGTTTGTCTTCTTTCAGATTATCGTAGTCCGGCAGGACAACCGCGTCCTTAATGAGGTCTTCATCCTTGGTCTTGTACACGGTCCCGGCGACAAATGTGATGTCCCTGACCGAAATCCCTGAATCGAGCGCGTCCGCGATCTCGACGATGCTCCTCTCCCCCATCCCGTAAGAAATCAAATCCGCGCCCGAGTCGAGGAGTATGGACCGCTTGAGGCGGTCTGACCAGTAGTCGTAGTGCGCAAGCCTGCGGAGGCTCGCCTCGACGCCGCCTATGATTATCGGCTTATCCTTATAAGTGTGGCGGATCAAATTTCCATATGCTATGGTCGCATAGTCTGGGCGCTTTCCCATCACGCCGCCAGGGGTGTAGGCATCCTTCTCCCGCCGCCTTTTCGATACCGAGTAGTGGTTTACCATCGAGTCCATGTTGCCGGCGGATACGAGGAAGGCAAGCCTGGGCTCGCCAAGCGCAGATATCGACGAGTCGTCCCTCCAATCCGGCTGGGCGATGATCCCGACTGAATAGCCGTGAGCCTCAAGCACCCGCGTTATTATCGCATGCCCGAACGACGGGTGGTCCACATAGGCATCCCCGCTTATGTACACGAAGTCGAGCTGCTTTATCCCACGCTCGTCCATGTCCTGTTTTGATATCGGAAGATAGCCCTCATATGTCATGTCAAAAAATTAATCCTTTTTTTCTAACAGGGAAACGATAAAATCCCAGACCCTGCCCACTGACTCTATATTCAATCTCTCATTCGGCGTGTGGATCTCGAGGTTCTCAGGACCAAACGAGACGCAGTCGAGGCTCTTTATTTTCTCCGATAAAATCCCACACTCGAGCCCCGCGTGTATCACCGTAAAAATCGGTTTTTCCCCGTTTGTTTTTTCGTAAATCGCTGCAATTTTCTCACACAGCGGCGAGTCTGTGACGCGCTCCCAAGCCGGGTATGCACCCTCAGCCGTCACGCTGCCTCCGAACATATCCGCAAGCGTCTCTATCCTCCCCTGCACCTCGTCGCGGCGCGAGGCGACGTTGCTTCGAACCGAATTCACCGCAAAAAAGTTATCGTCGCGCAACTCCATTATGCCGAGGTTTGAGGATGTCTCGACGAGCTGGGGCATGCCCTGGCAGCGATGAATCACGCCGTCCGGGACAAGCCTGAGATAGCGGATAATATTTTCCGTGGACCATCCGTCCAAGGCCTCATACGTATCCGGTTCGTCATCGCATTCCTCACAGGAGATGAAAATGTCCGGGTCGCTCGACGCAAATTCTCTCCCGAGCGTCCTCTCAATCTCCGACGCCCTGTTTTCCATCTCGGAGACATCGCCCGCGTCGACAAGAATCTCCACGCTGCACTCTCTCGGAATTGCGTTGTCCTTCCTTCCGCCGGAGAGCGAGCAGATTGCAATGTTTTTATCTCTTGCCATCTCGGCGAGCAAACGCCCCATCAGGATATCGGCATTGCCGCGCTCACGGTGAATCTCGGAGCCTGAATGCCCGCCCGAAAGCCCGCCGAGCCGGATCTCCATGAGCCTTCCGGTACGCTTCTCCCATGTCACCGGAATATTCACGTGGAGGCTCACGCCGCCCGCGCATCCCGTGATAAATACTCCCTCCTCGTCGCTGTCGATGTTGAGCATCCTGTGGCCAGACAGCTGTGAGAGGTCAATCGCCGACGCGCCGGTCATGCCGACCTCCTCGTCGACCGTCGCGACAAACTCGATTCGCGGATGACTTATCTCGTCGCTCTCAAGAATCGCCAGCGCGTAGGCTATCGCGATCCCGTCATCGCCGCCGAGCGTCGTGCCGCGCGAGCGCACATAGCCGTCCTGCACATAAATCGGGAGGGCGTCCGTCCGAAAATCCACCGGACAGCCGTCCTCCTTCTCGCATACCATGTCCATGTGTCCCTGGATGATGACGGGCTCCTCGTCCTCGTACCCCTCGGACGCCTCCCGCGCCATCACGACGTTCCCGACCTCATCCCGCCAATGTTCCAGCCCATGTGCCTCCGCGAACTCCACCAGGTAATCGCTTATTCTTTTCGTATCCCCGGATCCCCGAGGAATCCTTGTCAATTCCTCGAAGAAACAGAACACCCGCTCCGGGTATAAATTCTGCAATATATTCATATCAAAACCTTTACTCTGAATCTTCTTGCGAATCTAAATTGATGCTGGTGACGTCCGGCTCGTCGGATAGCGCATCCTGCGCGGCTGGCTCCGGAGCGTTCTCGGATTCGTGGGGCACGAGCTGGCTGCGGTTCTGGCTCACGACGCCCAGGAAGCCCTGCAAGGAGCTTATCAGGTTGTCGTAGCGGGCGCGCGAGGTGTCGATCGCGTTCGACAGGACTTCCTGCACGCTCCCCAGCTGGTCGTCGACGTACGTCATCGCGCTCACCCTGAGGTTGTTGGCCTCATTTGTCGCATTGTCGAGAATTTCCTGCGCCTGCTTCGTCGCAATCATGACGACCTCGTTCGCCTGCGCGTAAGCCTGCTGCATGATCTGATGCTCGCTGACGAGCTCCGTCGTCTGGACCTGCGCCTGCGCGATGATCTGATCTGCCTTGGCCTGTGCATCTGCAAGGATTGCCTCCTTGTTGCTGATGATTTTCTGGTAGCGCTTGATCTCCTCGGGGGTCTTCGTCCGAAGCTCGTGGATGAGCTCGAGGATCTCCTCCTTGTTCACTATGATGTTTGCGCTCGAGAAAGCCTGCGTCTTGCAGCCGTCGATGTACTCCTCGATTTCCTCAATGATCTGTTCCATCTTACTGCTCATGGCGTATCTGCTCCTTTGCATTTGGTTTAAGGTTGTATTTTTCATATATCCTGTCTATGAACCGCTCCGGCACGAACTTTTTTATGTCGCCGCCGTAGGACGCGAATTCTTTTACGATGGTGGAACTCAAATACGAGTACCTCAGGTCGGCGGTGAGGAATATCGTCTCGAACTCCTCGTTCTGTACGTGGTTCGCCTGCGCAATCTGAAGCTCATACTCAAAGTCGGTGACGGCCCGAAGCCCCCTTATGATGATGGTCGCGCCTATCTCCTCCATGAAATCCACTAGGAGCCCGTCAAATGAAGCGACCGTGACATTTGGGATGTCCGCGGTCATCTCCCTTACCATACTAACACGTTCGTCGAGAGAAAACAACGAATTTTTTGCACTGTTGTTGAGGACGCCTACCACCAGCTCGTCCACGATGCTCGCGGAGCGGGTGATTATGTCCATGTGCCCGAATGTCACCGGGTCAAAGCTCCCCGGGTATATTGCTTTCTTCATCCTTTTGCCTTTCTATGAAGACGTGCATGTTCGTGCGGTAATATTTCCTGCGCACTTCAGCAAGCCCCATTCGCGCAAGATACGAAAAATCCGTCTCCTGCGATGCCTCTACGATGATGAGCCCGTCCTCCGCGATGAGGTTTGAGCGCGAGAGCGCGAGGAGCGCGTTTTTTTCCGCGCTTTTGCCGTACGGCGGGTCCATGAATATGACGTCGAACGGCTCTCCCCCGTCGAGCATCCTGATTGAGGTCACGACGTCGCGGTTTAAAAGCCTCGACTGCTCCGCAAATCCCGTGTGCTCGATGTTCTCCTCAATGCACTTTGCAGCCCGCTTGTCCTGCTCCACGAAAACCGCAAAGTCGGCACCGCGGCTTATCGCCTCAAGCCCCATCTGGCCGCTCCCCGCAAATAGGTCGAGGAAACGGATCCCGTATATCCGGGGCTCCAATATATTAAATAAAGTTTCTTTTATCTGGTCAGTGGTAGGCCTGGTGTCCATCCCGTAGGGGGTCTTAAGAAGAAGTCTCCTGGCCTTTCCTGCGATAATTCTCATTTCTTTTCCCTATTTTTGATCCTTAAGCACCTCGCGGTTTTTCACCATGTACTCAATTAAAGATATCACCGTAAGCGCCAGCGAGACGTATATCAGCACCGTGCCGAGCACGTAAAACACGATGTTGTCTATGTCGAGCAGAAGCACGATGACCATCGCCATCTGCGATACGGTCTTGAACTTTCCCCAGTAGTTTGCCGCGATAACGATCCCGTTGTCGGAGGCGATGAGGCGGAATCCGCTGATGATGAACTCGCGCGCAATTATTATGATGACGACCCACGCCGGGATCTCCGACAGCTTCACGAGGCACACGAGCGCGGAGCAGACGAGGAGCTTGTCCGCGAGCGGGTCCATGAACTTGCCGAAGTTCGTGATGAGGTTGCGTTTTCTGGCAATGTGGCCGTCAAAGTAGTCCGTGATGCTCGCGACGATGAAAATCGCGAGCGCTATGTAGTTCCCGTATCCCGGGAAAAAAGGTGCGAGCAGGAAAAACACGAAAAACGGTATCAGTATCACCCGCATCATTGTAAGCCTGTTCGGTAGATTCATATGAGCTCTCCTATCAAATCATACTCGTACGCGCCGCTCACCCGCACCCTGACCATATCTCCGGTCACGAGCGTCTCGGCGG
>JAJQIQ010000064.1:0-8902 GCA_021199135.1 Clostridiales bacterium
GTGCCGGCCAAAATCGCGACTATGGTCGCGATAAGCTGCCCCGTCAGGGACGACCTTTTCTTCGCTTTCACTGCTTTGCCTCGAATTTATATCCCATTCCCCATACCGTGTGTATATATTCGCCTTTGTCGCCAAGCTTGCTGCGCAGCTTCTTGACATGGGTGTCTATCGTCCTCGCGTCCCCAAAATAGTCGTAGTCCCAGACGCTGTTTAATATCCTCTCGCGTGAGAGCGCGATGCCCTCGTTGTCCATGAAATACTCGAGGAGCTCGAACTCCTTGAAGCTCAGCTCCACGGCCTTGCCGTCTATCGTGACCTGGTGGGCGGTCTTGTCCATGACGATCCCGCCGGAGCTCTTTATCGCCGCCGCGTCGCCGGTCTTGCCCGCGCGCCGCAGGAGCGCCCCGACCCTCGCCACCAGGATCTTCGGCGAGAACGGCTTTGAGATGTACTCGTCCACGCCGAGCTCGAAACCCGTCAGCTCGTCCTTCTCGTCGCCCTTGGCCGTCAGCATTATGATCGGGACCTTCGAGTTCTCCCGCACCTCGCGGCAGACCTCCCAGCCATTCATCTTCGGCATCATCACGTCCAGTATTATGAGCGCGATGTCCTTGTCCTTATAAAATATGTCGAGTGCCTCCTCGCCGTCTGCGGCCTCGAGGACCTCATAGTTCTCGCGCACGAGGAAATCCCGCACGAGCTTCCTCATCCGCGCCTCGTCGTCAACCACAAGAATCTTAAGCTTTTCCATGTCAACACCCCTTTTTCGTTTCTTATGGCCTCAACATAACACAGAATCGTGTAGATTTTGTGAATGATAAAGGGGACAAAAGCACGTCAATGTGTGCTTGCACACAATTGACGGGATTTGGGACCCTAACAAACATGAGGAAGTAGCCATTTTTCGCAGAAAAATGAGCGGATTCCGAATGGTTGTAGGATTTCGTGAGCGCAGCGGAGAAATCCGTATTATCATTCATACTCTGTGTCCTCATATACAATCCCGAGCTCGGCTTCCTTCTTCTGCACCGCCGCCTCGCGTGACTTGAGCTCCGATTCCTTCTGGCTAAGCTCCATCTCCCAGGCTGCGTATTTGTTTAAGATCTCGGTCTCGTAGTTGGCTATGGTGACGTTGTCCTGGCTCAGGGCCGTGATGACGAACATCCCGGCGAGCGCGACCGCGAAGACCACCATAAAGAACATGCTCACGTGAAATTTGGTGCGGTAACTTTTCCCCTGGCGCGCAATCCTCTCCCGCTCGAGGGAACGGTTCCTGCGGATCTCCTCCCTGCGGTTCTCCTCGAGCTCCCGCTGCTCCCTCGCGATCTTCTCCTTGTACTCGTCATCCTCACCCGTCGCCGCCTGCATCCTCACGGCAGGGATCGGCATTATGTCCGAATTCCTTATCCTGGGGTTTTCGATGAGGTACTCGCGCAGTTTTCCCAGGAATGCGATCCCGACAGGAGTGGAAAAGACCTCCTTTATTATCAGGCTGTTGTATAATTTCAGCACCGAATCCGGATCGTCCATCCTCACCTGCTGCCGGATGTAGCGGATTCCCGCCGCCTCCTTCTTCGCCGCCTGCGCCTGCTCCTCTGTCTCAAATACGAACCCCTCTATCCTGTACATTTACCTTTCCTTCCCTGTCCTCTGGTTTATCATGTTCGCGAGATAACCCGCGCCGTATCCGTTGTCAATGTTTACGACCGAGACGCCGCTTGCGCAAGAGTTGAGCATGGCAAGCAGCGCCGCCACTCCGTGAAACGACGCGCCGTAGCCCACGCTCGTCGGGACCGCTATGACTGGGCAGTCCACTAAGCCCCCGACTACCGACGCGAGCGCACCCTCCATCCCCGCCACCGCGATGACTGCGTTCGCCTGCGAGAGGTCACCCGCGTTTGCAAGCAGCCTGTGTATCCCGGCCACCCCGACGTCGTATATCCGCTGGACGCGGCTCCCCAGCGCCTCCGCGGTAAGCGCAGCCTCCTCCGCGACGTGGCAGTCGCTCGTGCCCCCCGTGACGACGGCCACCTTGCCGTCGCCGACAGGCTCTGGGAGCCCTCCGATCAAGCCGATCAGCGCCTCATCGAAATATTCAAGCTCGAGTGAATTCGAGAGCTCGTCCGCCTTCTGGGCCGCAAGCCGCGTGATGAGGACGCGCTCCTGCCCCGCGCCCAAAAGCGCCTGGGCTATCCCCGCGATCTGCGCCGCGCTCTTGCCCTCCCCGTAGATGACCTCCGCCGCGCCCTGGGTGAGCTCGCGGTGTGTGTCCGGGCGCGCGTAGCCGAGGTCTACAAAAGGCTCGAGGCGTATCATCTCCTCCGCCTCCTCCGGCTCGATCTCGCCGGACTTCACTTTATTTAATATAGATTTAAGTTCTTCTCTTTTCATTGATTTTACCCGTTATCATGCCTTGCCGTCTATCTATGAAAAAAGCACCTGCAAGATACAGGTGCTTTCTCCCTCCTCTAGAGGCATACAAGTAATGGACTAGACGGGAGTCGAACCCGTGTCCAAAAACCAGTCCCCCGTCCTTCTACGAGCGTAGTCTGTTATTTTCGATTCCCCCCGCTGCCCGGGAACAGACACCCGGGCAGTTTCGGTAGCTTCATCTTACCTCCCACCGGCTCAAAGCTTTGCCGGCGTCGTTTCCCGCATAGTCGAAGCCCGGGTCCGAAGGTGCGGGTGCCCTCGGTCGGACTGCTGCGCTTAGGCAGCGTATGCTAAACTATAATCGTCAGCGTTTACTTTTAATTGTGGGATTTGACGCATCCCGTGCGACTCGCTTCTCCGGCTTCGTGATCCCTGTCGAAACCATTACTAGCCCTAGGCCTTTTTAACTCAGATTCCTTACTTTGAAATCCCGCTCAGCCTCCCGCTTCTGATCCTTCTTCGCGATGTCCTTCCGCTTGTCGTACAGCTTCTTTCCTCTCGCGAGCGCCACCTCGACTTTCACGAGGCTGCCCTTGAAATAGACTTCCACTGGCACGATGGTGTAACCCTTCTGTGCGATCTTTCCGATAAGCTTTCGGATCTCGCGCTTGTGCATCAGAAGCTTTCTTGGCCGGAGCGGATCCTTGTTAAAAAGGTTGCCCTTCTCATAGGGGCTTATGTGCATACCGTATAGAATCATCTCCCCGTTTTCAATGCGGATGAATGATTCGCGGATGCTGCATTTTCCCATTCGAAGGGACTTAACTTCAGTTCCGGCAAGAGCGATGCCAGCCTCGAAGGTTTCCTCCAAGAAGTAATCGTGGAAGGCCTTCTTGTTATTGGCTACAAGCTTTTTTGCAGCTCCCCTAGCCATCCGGCATCCTCCTTCCCCCCGGACTGAACCACACACAATGGAACCTCTCTGCCGATTTCCGATAGGGAACAGGGTTCCGCAGCCCCAGCTCCCGCACATCCGTCGGTAGATCGTCGCGCACACACCTCACGCTTTTACCTATGTGTCTAGAACATAGGATAAATGATTTTGACAAAAAAATCAACACTCTATTGCAAATTTTTTTATTTTTTTTCAATTTTCTGCTCGGCCAGCGCAAAATCAACGGTTTTGAGCTCTTTGTCGGCGGCCTCGACCCTGATTTTTACGGTCTGGCCGAGCTTGAAGCTCCTGTGGCTGGCCTGGCCGACCAGCTCAAAGGTCTCCTCATTGTACTCGTAGAAGTCGTCCTCCATCGCCGCGACGCGGATGAGGCCCTCGACCGTGTTCGGCAGCTCGACGAAGATTCCCCACTCCATGACGCCCGAGATCACGCCCTCAAACTCCTCGCCGATGTGGTCCATCATGTACTCGGCCTTCTTGAGCTTTACGGTCTCCCTCTCGGCCTCGTCCGCGCGGCGCTCCATCTCGCTCGAGTGGTCGCAGACCTCCGTCAGGATGTCCTCGTAGTGCTCGGTGCGCTTCTCGTCCATCTGCCCGTGCAGCTTCTCCTTTATTATCCGGTGAATCTGCAGGTCCGGGTAGCGGCGTATCGGCGAGGTGAAGTGGCAGTAGCACGGGGCGGCGAGCCCGAAATGCCCGGTGTTCTCGACCGTGTAGCGCGCCTGCTGCATCGAGCGCAGCACGAGGCGGCTTAAGATCCCCTCCTCCTCCGTGCCTTTTATCTCCTCGAGGAGCTTCTGCAGATCCTTCGGGCGGACCTCCCCGCCGTGGGAGAGAAGCGTGTGTCCAAAGCCCGCCGCCGTGAGGGCGAGCGCCTGTATCTTCTCCTCGTCCGGCTTGCCGTGCGTCCTGTAGACGAACGGGACCTTCATATTGTAGAACTCAGTCGCTACCGTCTCGTTCGCGGCGAGCATGAAGTCCTCGATGAGCTCCGTCGCGACGTTGCGCTCGTGGCAGCGGATGTCGATCGCCTTCCCGCGCTCGTCGAGCACGATCTCGGCCTCCGGGAAATCGAAGTCCGTCGCGCCGCGCTCGTGCCGTCTTTCGCGCAGTATCAGGGAGAGCTCCTGCATCCTCTCAAACATCGGGACGAGCTCCTTGTACTCCTCCAGAAGTTCCGGATCCTTGTCGACGAGGATCTTCTTTACGCCGTTGTACGACATCCTCCTGTCGACGCAGATCACGCTCTCGGCTATCTTGTGGCCGATGATCTCGCCCTTTTTGTCTATGGTCATTATGCAGCTCATCGCAAGCCGGTCCTGCCCCTGGTTGAGCGAGCACATGCCGTTCGAGAGGGTCTTCGGGAGCATAGGGATGACCCTGTCCGCGAGATATACGGAGGTCCCGCGCCTTATCGCCTCCTTATCAAGCGCGCTGTTCTCGATCACATAATTTGAGACGTCGGCGATGTGGACGCCAAGCTTGTAGTTCTCGCCCTCCACGGAGAGCGATACCGCGTCGTCTAGGTCCTTCGAGTCCTCCCCGTCTATCGTCACCATCTGCCAACCGCGCAGATCCATCCTGTCCCGGGTGTCGGCGTCGGTGAGCGGCTTTGCGACATGGTCCGCAAGCTTTGTCACCTTGTCCGGAAACTCCTCCGGCAGGTCGTATGCCCTTATTATCGAGAGGATGTCCACGCCTGGGGCGTCCGACTTCCCAAGCACCTCGATTATCTTGCCCTCCGGCTTCTTGCCAGGCCTGCCGTAGTCCGTAAACTCCGCCACGACCTTGTCGCCGCTGGATGCGTCCATCGAGCAGCCGCCCGGGATGAAGAGGTCCTGCGCGATCTTCTTGTCGTCCGGGACGACGAAGCCGAACGTCCCCTTCTCGCTCTCGTCGTATGTGCCTATTATGCGTGTGAGGCCGCGCGTTATTATCGACCTGACCACGCCCTCCTTGCGCTTGCCGCTGCCAGTTTCCGGAAAAATCTCGACCTCGACGGTGTCAGAGTGCATCGCGCCTCCGGTATTGTCCGCCGGGATGAAGATGTCGTCCGGCTCGTCCTCGACGGTCACGAAGCCGAAGCCCTTTGCGTTCGCGCAGAACGTGCCGACAGCCTTCACGCCGTGCCTTGTCTCGACGTGGCTATTTGGATTCTTTGGCGCGGGACGCGCGCCCGGCCTTGCGCCGCTGCGCCGCGCCTGCGATGGACTCTGCGGCCTGGCGTACTGGGTGCCCGGCCTTTGGTAACCGTGCTTTGCGCCCTCCGCCCTGCCGCGCCTCTTGCTGTTCTTATTGCCTTTTGACATAAAATCTCCATTTCTTCAC
This sequence comes from Clostridiales bacterium, assembly GCA_021199135.1. Taxonomy (GTDB): domain Bacteria; phylum Bacillota; class Clostridia; order Lachnospirales; family Lachnospiraceae; genus Roseburia. The sequence goes on from JAJQIQ010000064.1 coordinate 5,657, forward strand.
AAAGAAAAAAGCCGCCGCTTCCGCGACAGCCCCTTCTCATCTCATCCCCAGACCCCTAGGTCAAGCACCATTGCAATCACTAGGAAAAGTATCACGCAGACGCGGGTCACTTTGACGAGCATCCCCTCCATCGAGCGGCCCTTGTTCTTGCCCCAGTAGGTGTCGGCCGCGCCGGCGATCGCGCCCAAGCCCGCGGACTTGCCCTCCTGCATCAGGATGACGACCGTGATGATGACGCTGAGTATGATGAAAACAACTGTCAGGATCGTATTTAAAATGGTCACTTCATTTACCTCCTAAAACAAACCCCAAAGCTCAAAATCTCTATCACTATACCATAATACTTTTATCATTGCAAGGTGTTTTTACACATTTATTTCCGTGCCAGCCCCAATCTCGTCTCTATTCTTCTCGAGCACCGGCGAGATCGCGTCGCGCAGGAAGGCCTCAACCTGCCTCGGCGCGCGCCCGACGTAGAGCTCCGGGCGCAAGGACGCCTCGATCTGCTCCTTTGTAAGGCCGAAGCCGGGATCGGCGGCGATGAGGTCGACGAGGTTGTTGTCCTGCCCGTTCTCCTTGACGTTTTTCCCCGCCTCCATCGACAGCTGCCTTATCCTCTCGTGGAGCTCCTGGCGGTTGCCGCCGTTTTTGACCGCGTCCATCATGATGTTCTCGGTCGCCATGAACGGAATCTCCGCCATGAAGTGCTTCTCTATCACCTTCGGGTAGACGACGAGGCCGTCCACGACGTTTACGCACAGGTCGAGGATGCCGTCCGTAGCAAGGAACGCCTCCGGCACCGAGAGCCGCTTGTTCGCCGAGTCGTCGAGCGTCCGCTCGAACCACTGCACCGACGAGGTGACCGTGGGGTTTAGCGCATCTACCATCACGAACCTCGCGAGCGAGGCTATCCTCTCGGAGCGCATCGGGTTTCTCTTGTATGCCATCGCCGACGAGCCGATCTGGTTCTTCTCGAACGGCTCCTCGACCTCCTTTAAATGCTGCAAAAGGCGGATGTCGTTTGACATCTTGTGCGCCGACGCCGCGATCCCGGCGAGGACGTTTACGACCCTCGTGTCGACCTTCCTCGAATAGGTCTGGCCGGAGACCGCGTAGCAGCCGTCAAAGCCCATCTTCTCGGCGATCATCGGGTCAATCCGGTCGACCTTTTCATCGTCGCCGTCGAAGAGCTCGAGGAAGCTGGCCTGTGTGCCGGTCGTGCCCTTCGAGCCAAGGAGCCTAAGCGACCCCCGCACGTACTCGAGGTCCTCGAGGTCCATGAGAAACTCCTGCATCCACAGCGTCGCGCGCTTTCCGACCGTCGTCGGCTGCGCGGGCTGGAAGTGCGTGAACGCCAGCGTCGGCAGGTCCTTGTATTCCTGCGCGAATTTTTTCAGCCTGTCGAGGACGTTTATCAGTTTCTTATGGATGAGGTCCAACGCCTCGCGCATTATGATGATGTCCGTGTTGTCGCCGACGTAGCAGGACGTCGCGCCGAGGTGGATGATCCCCGCCGCCTTGGGGCACTGCTGCCCGTAGGCGTAGACGTGGCTCATCACGTCGTGGCGGACTTCCTTCTCGCGCGCCCTCGCGACATCGTAGTTTATGTCGTCGACATGGGCCTTCATCTCGTCGATCTGCTCCTGCGTGATGACGGGCCTGCCGTCCTCGGAGAGCCCGAGCTCCATCTCGGTCTCCGCGAGCGCGATCCAGAGCCTGCGCCATGTCGCAAATTTCTTGTCCTGCGAGAAGATGCGCTGCATCTCCGTGCTTGCGTACCGCTCCGAGAGCGGGCTTTCGTATCTGCCTGTGTCCATGGTTCCTCCAAATTACTTTTCGTAGTCGCCTCGTATGTCCCCCGTCGGCGGCTCCATCGGGTACTTTCCGGTGAAGCAGCCCGTGCAGATAGGCAGTCCCCCGACCATCTCGCTGAGGCGGCCTATCTCGAGGTAGCCGAGCGAGTCCGCGCCGATGATCTGCCTGATGTCCTCGACGGTGCGGTTGTAGGCGATGAGCTGCTCGCGCACCGGGATGTCCGTCCCGAAATAGCAGGGCCACAGGAACGGCGGCGAGCTTATCCTGACGTGAACCTCGGTCGCTCCCGCGTCGCGCAGCATCCGCACGATGCGGGCGGACGTCGTGCCGCGGACGATCGAGTCGTCGATCATCACGACGCGCTTCCCGCGCACCGCCTCGGCGAGGACGTTCAGCTTCACCTGGACGCTCGACTCGCGGCTCTTCTGCTTGGGCTTTATGAACGTCCGCCCGACATAGCTGTTCTTTACGAACGCCGCGACGTAGGGGATCCCCGACTCGAGCGAGAACCCGAGCGCGGCGGCGTTGCCCGACTCCGGCACGCCCGTCACGAGGTCAGCCTCCACGGGCGAGTCCATCGCAAGGAACCGCCCCGCCCGGACGCGGCTTTCGTAGACGCTCATCCCGTCTATCCGGCTGTCAATCCGCGCAAAATAGATGTACTCGAATACGCACCTGGCCTCCCGCCCCTCGGGGAGCGCCATCGTCATGTCGGAGACTATCCCCTTCTCCTTCGTTATCGTGACGACCTCGCCGGGCATGACGTCGCGCACGTACTGGGCGCCTATCGTCTCGAGCGCGCAGGTCTCGGAGGCGATGATGTAGGCGTTGTCGCGCCTCCCGATGCACAGCGGGTGGAAGCCGTAGGGGTCGCGCGCGCCGATGAGCTTTCGCGGGCTTGAGACGACGAGCGCGTACGCGCCGCGGAGTTTTTCGCAGGCGCGGCGCACCGCCTCCTCCGCGGATTTCGAGTTCAGCCGCTCTCGGGCGATGTGGTAGGCGATGACCTCGGAGTCTATCGTCGTCTGGAATATCGCGCCGGTGCGGGCGAGGTCCTGACGGAGCTCATTCGCGTTTATCAGGTTGCCGTTGTGGGCGATGGCGAGCGTCCCCTTTATGTAGTTTAGCACGAGGGGCTGCGCGTTCTCCATCGTCGACTCGCCCGCCGTCGAGTAGCGGACGTGGCCGACTCCGATGTTGCCGCGCAGCGTCCCGAGGGTCTCGGGCGTGAAGACCTCGTTGACGAGGCCCATGCCCTTGTAGGATATGACCTTCCCCTTCGGGCCATCCGTGTCGCTGACCGCGATCCCGCAGCTCTCCTGCCCGCGGTGCTGCAGCGCGAACAGGCCGTAGTAGATGGAGGAGGCCACGTCGCCGCCGTCGAAATCGTACATCCCGAATATGCCGCACTCCTCGTGGAGCGCGTCGGTG
>JAJQIQ010000064.1:9002-14075 GCA_021199135.1 Clostridiales bacterium
GCCGTCGAAATCGTACATCCCGAATATGCCGCACTCCTCGTGGAGCGCGTCGGTGGATAAATCCTGATTCATATTATTCTCCGCATAAATTAAATCAAGGTTTAATTTAAAACTCCGTGCCTGTCAAGAGCGCATAGGCCTCCCTGTACTTGTCCGCCGTGCGCTCGACGACGTCCTGCGGGAGCGTGTAGTCGCTGTCAGGGTGCTCCTTCAGCCAGTCGCGGACGTACTGCTTGTCGAACGACGGCTGGCCCTGCCCCGCCACATATCCCTCGAGCGGCCAGAACCGCGAGCTGTCCGGGGTGAGCATCTCGTCGCCGAGGACTATGTTGCCATCGCCGTCGAGGCCGAACTCGAACTTCGTGTCCGCGATGATGATCCCCTTCGAGAGCGCGTACTCGGCGCACTTCTTGTACAGCGCGATCGTGAAGTCGCGCAGCTTTTTCGCGTACTCCTCGCCGTGCTCGGGGTAGATTTCCTTCAGAATCTCGACAGAGCGCTCGTAGGAGATGTTCTCGTCGTGGTCGCCGATGTCCGCCTTGGTGCTCGGCGTGTATATCGGCTCCGGCAGCCGGTCGGACTCGACGAGCCCCTCCGGGAGCCTGATGCCGCAGACCGTGCCGTTTTCCTTGTAGCTCGCCCAGCCGCTGCCCGTGATGTAACCGCGGACGATGCACTCGATCGGGAGCATCTCAAGCTTTTTGCAGAGCATGCTCCTGCCCTCGAATTCTTTCTTTCTGAAAAACTCGGGCATGTCGTTCACGTCGATCGAGATCATATGGTTCGGGACGACGTCCTGCGTGTAGTCGAACCAGAACTTCGACATCCTCGTGAGCACCGCTCCCTTGTCAGTGATCTCGTTCTTCAGTATGTAGTCGAACGCCGAGATCCGGTCGGTCGCAACCATGATGAGGCTGTCGCCGTTGTCGTAGATCTCGCGCACCTTTCCCTCCTTGAATGGCTTGTATTCCTGCATGATTTTCCTGCCTCCGTATCATTCTCTCACGATCAGCGACTGCCCGGTCATCTCCTCCGGCTGCGGCAATCCCATGACCTCGAGCAGCGTCGGGACGATGTCCGCGAGCCGCCCGCCCTCGCGCAGCTTCATCGACGGGTCTGCGTTTACGAGGATGAACGGGACCGGGTTCGTCGTGTGAGCCGTGTGCGGAAGGCCCGTCTCGTAGTCTATCATCTTCTCGGCGTTGCCGTGATCCGCGCAGATGAACATCACGCCGCCCATGTCCTTGACCGCCTGGACCGCCTCGCCGACGAGCTCATCGATCCTCTCGACCGCCTTTATCGCCGCCGGAAGCACCCCGGTGTGGCCGACCATGTCGGGGTTCGCGAAGTTTATGATGATGACGTCGTACTTGTCGGAGCGGATCGCCTCGGTGAGGTCCATGCCGACCTCCGGCGCGCTCATCTCCGGCTTTAGGTCGTAAGTCGCGACGTCCTTCGGGGAGTTCACGAGGATCCTGGCCTCGTCGACGTTCGGTTCCTCGATGCCGCCGTTGAAGAAGAAGGTCACGTGCGCGTACTTCTCGGTCTCCGCGAGGCGAAGCTGCTTCTTGCCGCACTTCGCTAGGTACTCGCCGAACGTGTTCTTTATCGACTCCTTCTCAAACGCTATGATCTTGTTCGGGATCGTCTCGTCGTAGTCCTTGAAGCAGACGTAGGTGAGCGGGGTGATCCTCTCGCGCTCAAAGCCCGTGAACTTGTCGTCGCAGAACGCCCGCGTTATCTCCCTCGCGCGGTCCGGACGGAAGTTGAAGAATATGACGGAGTCGTTCGGCTTTACGAGCGAGAGAGGCTTGCCGTCCTCATCGGTGATGACGGTCGGGAGCACGAACTCGTCCGTCACGCCGTTCTCATAAGACGCCGCCATCGCGTCGACCGCGGAGGTCGCCATCACGCCCTCGCCCTTTACCAGCGAATCGTAGGCCTTCTCCTCGCGGTCCCAGTTCGTGTCTCGGTCCATCGCGTAGTACCTGCCGGAGAGGGATGCGATCTTGCCTACGCCGATCTCCTTCATCTTATCCTCGAGCTGCTGCACGTAGTCCTTACCGGACGCCGGAGGCGTGTCCCTGCCGTCCAAAAATGCGTGGACGAACACCTTCGTAAGTCCCTGCCTCTTCGCCATCTCGAGCAGCCCGTAGAGGTGCGTGTTGTGGCTGTGCACGCCGCCGTCGGAGAGCAGCCCCCAGAGGTGGAGGTCCGAATCGTTCTTCTTGCAGTTGTCCATCGCCTGAAGGAGCGCGGGGTTCTCGAAGAAGTCCCCGTCCTCGATCGACTTCGTTATGCGCGTGAGGTCCTGGTATATGATGCGCCCCGCGCCGATGTTCATGTGGCCGACCTCGGAGTTCCCCATCTGGCCGTCCGGCAGGCCCACCGCCAGCCCGGAGGCGTTGCCCTTCACGAAGGGGCACTCCTTCATCAATCTGTCCATGACAGGGGTGTTCGCGAGCGCAATCGCGTTGCCCTCCGTCCTCTCATTCAATCCGTAGCCGTCCAGCACCATCAGCACCACCGGCTTTATCTGCTTGTCGCCCATCGGCCTGTCCTCCCTTTCGAAATTTTTTCCATTCACTATGATACAATCATTTTCGTGGGATTTCAAGGGGAAAATTGCTCCGCAAAAAAGTCCTATCCGCCTGGCATGGGCGAATAGGACTTTTGCGAAAATTAAATCTACATTTAATTTTTCTGTTTCATGCAATAATTAAATCATGAATTAATAATTTATGATTGAGCCGAAGTCCGTCTTGAGGCTTGCGCCGCCGACCAGGCCGCCGTCGATGTCGGGCTTGCCGAAGAGCTCGGCCGCGTTGCCGGCGTTCACGGAGCCGCCGTACTGGATGCGGACCGCTTCGGCCGTCGATGCGTCGTAGATCTCCTCTATGCACTCGCGGATCGCGCCGCAGACCTCCTCGGCCTGGTCGGATGTGGCGGTCTTGCCGGTGCCTATGGCCCAGATCGGCTCGTAGGCGATGACCATCTTCGCCACGTCGGACGCCGGCACGCCGTCAAGGTCAGACTTTATCTGGAGCCTGATCCAGTCGAGGGTCACGCCCATCTCGCGCTGCTCGAGCGTCTCGCCGCAGCAGAGGATCGGGGTGAGCCCCGCCTCGAACGCCTTCTTGACCTTCTTGTTGAGGAGCGCGTCGTCCTCCTTGAAGTACTCGCGCCTCTCGGAGTGTCCGAGGATGACGTACTTTACGCCCGCGTCGACGAGCATCGCCGCGCAGATCTCTCCGGTGTAGGCGCCCTTGTCCTCGAAGTACATGTTCTCTGCGCCGACCTGCACATTCGTGCCCTTCACCGCCTCGACTACCGGGACGATGTCGATCGCCGGGACGCAGTAGACCACGTCGACGCTGTCGTTTTTGACAAGGGGCTCAAGCTCCGCGACGAGCTTTTTCGCCTCGGTCGGGGTCATGTTCATCTTCCAGTTGCCCGCTATGATTTTTCTCCTAGACATCTTATTTCTCCTTATCGAAACTTCTTTATTTGTCATCCGCTGCCATTACGCCCGGGAGCTCCTTGCCCTCGAGGAACTCGAGGGACGCGCCGCCGCCGGTGGAGATGTGGCTCATCTTGTCGCCGAAGCCCATCTGGTTGACGGCAGCAGCGGAGTCGCCGCCGCCGATGATCGTCGTCGCGTCGGTCTCGGCCAGGGCCTTTGCGACAGCAAGCGTGCCCTCCGCGAGCGTCGGGTTCTCGAACACGCCCATCGGCCCGTTCCAGACGACGGTCTTTGCGGACTTCACGGCATCCGCGAACATCTTCGCGGACTTCGGCCCGATGTCGCAGGCCTCGCGGTCCGCCGGGAGCGCGGTGATGTCGCAGACCTGGGTCTCGACCGGCGCGTCGATCGGGTTCGGGAACTCCGGGATCGTGACGGAGTCTACCGGCAGGAGCAGGGTCTTGCCCATCTTCTTCGCCTTGTCCATCATCTCCTTGCAGTAGTCGATCTTCTCGTCGTCGCAGAGAGACTTGCCGATCTCATAGCCCTGCGCCTTGACGAAGGTGTAGGCCATGCCGCCGCCGATGATGAGGGTGTCGCACTTTTCAAGCAGGTTGTTTATGACGTTGAGCTTGTCGGCGACCTTCGCGCCGCCAAGGATCGCGACGAACGGGCGAACCGGGTTCTCAACCGCATTGCCGAGGAAGTTGATCTCCTTCTGCATGAGGTAACCGACCGCGTTCTCGCCGCCCTTCTCTCGGATGAACTTCGTCACGCCCGCGACTGAGGCATGAGCCCTGTGGGATGAGCCGAACGCGTCGCATACGTAATCGTCCGCGAGGTCCGCGAGCTCCTTTGAGAACTTCTCGCCGTTCTTCGTCTCCTCCTCGCCGCGGAAGCGCGTGTTCTGCAGGAGCACCACGTCGCCCTCGTTCATCGCCGCGACCGCAGCCGTAGCCGCCTCGCCAGTGACGTTGTAGTCGGCCACGAAGTTTACGTCCTTGCCGAGCTTCTCGGACAGCCTCTTTGCTACCGGGGCCAAGGACTCGCCCTCGTTCGGGCCGTTCTTTACCTTGCCGAGGTGTGAGCAGAGGATGACCTTCCCCCCGTCGTTAATGAGCTTCTGGATCGTCGGGAGCGCAGCCGTGATGCGCGTGTCGTCGGTGATCTCGCCGTTCTTCAGGGGAACGTTGAAGTCGCAGCGCACGAGCACCCTCTTCCCCTTCACGTTGATGTCGTCAACAGTCTTCTTGTTTAAAGCCATGATTGTCCTCCTTGTTCTAATAATTAAATCTAGGTTTAACAAAGGCCCGGCCCTGCGGCCGGACCTTCATCCATTCACAAATCTCTATTTATTACAGCGTGATATAACCGGATTGCTCCGGGCTGCGCACTCTCGCAATCCGACATCCATTCGCAATACGCTCATTTTTCTGCGAAAAATGGCTACTTGCTCATGTCTGTTTTGGGTCCCAAATCCCCGCAATTGTGAGCAAGCTCACATTGCGGTGCTTTTGTCCCCTTATATCACTCATATTACTTCAACTCAGAGAAATACTTGATCGTGCGGACCATCTGTGAGGTGTAGCTGTTCTCGTTGTCGTACCAAG
>JAJQIQ010000064.1:14175-15659 GCA_021199135.1 Clostridiales bacterium
TAGCTGTTCTCGTTGTCGTACCAAGAAACGACCTGAACCTCGTACTGGTCGTCGGCAATCTTGTTCACCATAGTCTGGGTTGAGTCGAACAGTGAGCCGTAGCGCATTCCGATGACGTCTGAAGACACGATCTCGTCCTCGTTGTAGCCGAATGACTCGTTCGTGGCCGCCTTCATCGCCGCGTTGATGGCTTCCTTCGTCACGTCAGCCTTCCTTACGACTGCGGTAAGGATCGTGGTGGAACCGGTCGGGGTCGGCACGCGCTGCGCGGAGCCGATGAGCTTGCCGTTGAGCTCCGGGATGACGAGGCCGATGGCCTTCGCTGCGCCGGTGCTGTTCGGGACGATGTTGCATGCGCCCGCGCGAGACCTGCGGAGGTCGCCCTTGCGCTGCGGCCCGTCGAGGATCATCTGGTCGCCGGTGTATGCGTGGATCGTCACCATGATGCCGGACTCGATCGGAGCGAACTTGTTGAGCGCGTCAGCCATCGGCGCGAGGCAGTTCGTCGTGCAGGATGCCGCGGAGATGATGGTGTCAGACGGCTTCAAGGTCTTGTGGTTTACATTGTATACGATAGTAGGAAGATCGTTTCCTGCCGGAGCGGAGATGACTACCTTGCGAGCGCCAGCGTTGATGTGCGCCTGCGCCTTCTCCTTGCTGGTGTAGAAGCCTGAGCACTCGAGAACTACGTCCACCTTCAGATCGCCCCACGGGCAGTTGTTCGCATCCGGTATCGCGTAGATTTTGATCGTCTGGCCGTTTACCGTGATTGAATCCTCGCCCGCTGAAACCGTGTCGGCCAGCTCGTACTTGCCCTGTGAGCTGTCATACTTCAGAAGGTGCGCCAGCATCTTCGGGCTGGTGAGGTCGTTGATCGCAACTACCTCGTACCCTTCTGCTCCGAACATCTGCCTGAACGCAAGACGGCCAATGCGGCCAAATCCATTGATTGCAACTCTTACTGCCATTGTTCTTTCCTCCTAGATTTGTTTTAATTTGAAGGTGTCCCCGGGTTCTCGCCCTCTCACCCTCACGCTGTCACCTATTCTACCCTCTTTTTCGCGAAAATTCAAGTACCCTTTGGAAATTTATGTTATAATCAAGAAAAAAGGAGGGCGCGCACATGTTATGGGACACGCACATGCACACGAGATATTCGGGCGACAGCGACGCCGCGCCGGAGGCGATGGCGGAGGCCGCCGTCCATGCGGGGCTCGGCGGGATATGTCTGACCGACCACTACGACTGGGGATACCCGAATGACCCCGAGATGTTTCTGCTCGATTTCGAGGGGTACCGGCGCGACATCGCCGCGCTTCGGGCGAAATATGACGGGAGGCTTTCGGTGCTCTGGGGCGTGGAACTCGGGCTTGTGCCAGAGGCCGCGGCTGAAAACAGGCGCATCGCTGGGGGCTTTCCGTTTGACTTTATCATCGGCTCGTCCCACGTAGTGAACGGGGTCGACCCCTACTACCCCGCCTACT
>JAJQIQ010000118.1 GCA_021199135.1 Clostridiales bacterium
GTCCGCGAAGTGGTCGTCCGGGGACATGTGGTTTTCCTGCCCGTAGAGCGAGTAGGTCATGCTGTAGTTCGTCACGTCGACCATGATGTAGAGGTCGTAGCCGCGGACGGACTGGTTTATCACGCATTTCGCCTCGCCCGAGCCGAAGCGCGGGATGTAGGGCTCGATGATGTAGTTCTCGCGGTAGTAGCCGTTGAAGGCGAAGTCTTTCTTGTGCTCGTGCTCGCGGTGCTTGCGCCACCCGGCGAGGTAATCGTTGACCATTTTTCCCAGCTGTGTGCAGCTCTCGGTGGTTATGATCCCGAGGGTGCCGCATGGCATAGTTTCAAGGATTCGTTCATCGTTTGGCATAAAGTTTGTCCCTCCCATGTCATTCGTTGACGCGAGATGCGCGTCTTTTCTGCAAGCGTATGTCACTGGTAAAAAGTTTAATTAAGGCATAATTATCCATAATCCTGGAGAACGTCCGCTCCGAGTACCGCTCGGTCAGCTGCGCGAGGTTCAGGTTGGTGGAAATCACCGTAGACTTGTGGCGGAGTATCCGCTCGTTCACGCACAAAAACAGCTGCGAGGCGGTAAAGGCGCTCTGCATCTCAGTGCCGAGGTCGTCAATCACCAGCAGGTCGCAGTCGAAAATGGTCTCATTTGCGGCGATTGCGTCGGCGTCATGGTCAAATACGCCCTTGCTTAGTATATCAAAAAATTGAAAAGCTGTAAAGTAGACAACCGACCGCCCAGAGTCCAAAAGTTCCTTGGCGATGCAGTTGCACATGAACGTCTTGCCGACGCCCGTGTCCCCGTAAAACAGCAGGTTTTTCGGCTTCTCGTCAAAATTTTCCACGAAGTCCAGGCACTGCTTTTTGGCGTTTTTCGCGGTTTCAAGCGCAGAGAGCTTTGTCGTCGGGTTTATGTCGTCGTCGGAATAGTAGCTGAGGGAGAACGTGGAGAAATTCTCGCGCTCAAGGGCATCCTTGATGTTTGACTGCTCGTAGACGATGTCGATCTCCGCCTGCCTGAAGCAGTGGCATTTCTGCCCGTCCACGTATCCCGTGTCCCTGCAGTCGGGGCAGGTGTATACGGGGTCGAGGCAGTCCGCGGAAAAGCCGTGCTCGATGAGGAGCCGCGATTTCTCCTCCCGCAGCCGCCCGAGCTTTTCGGAAAGCGCGCCCTGCGCGGCCTCATCCCCGTCGAGGACAAGCCTTGCGCCCTCCACGGAGCAGGAGGCGATCTCCTCCTCTATCTCCGCGAGCCTGGGGATTTTCCCGAAGACTTCCTCGCGGCGCCTTGCGCCCTCTCTCATGTTCTCAAGCTGACGCCTGTCGTACTGGCGCATCAGCTCGTCGTATTGTAGGTTGGTGAGTGCCATAATTCCTTACCGTCTGCCGCTTCAGCCGTGAAGCGAGGTGTTCAGCAGCAGCTCCTCGAGCTTGTCGTAGTCGTAGCTGCGCTGGTTGAAATTGGTGAATGCGTTTCTCTTTGCCGGGAGGTCGTTGGCCCTGGCCGCCGATTTTTTCGCCTTCTGGTGCGCCGAGTCTAGGCTCTGTATGTCGGAGAGCGTGTGCACGCCCTTGTCGTGCCAGCTCGTAAGGATGGAGTCCGTGTACTCGAAGCTCGGCTGGTGCGTGGCGGCGATGGTGCGCTCGCAGGCGTTTTGGATGATGGGCAGGTCGAAGCCGTAATCCTTCGTCCATTTCTTTATGAAAGCGGTCTCGGAGGAGACGAGGCTTCGGCCGGTGATGCCCATGGCCTTCATCACGCCGTAGTAGGCCCGGCTGTGGATGGCGGCCTCCTCCTTGGCCTGCTCGGCCGTCGCGATGCCCGCATCGTGCCAGCCCTGCGCGACCTTGTCCATGTAGCGGATGCTCGAGTGTCCCTTGCTGATGCAGTACTGCAGCAGGTAGTCGATGAGCTCGGGCGCAAACTTGAGGTCCACGTGCCAGAAGATGATGGTGTTCATCTCGCTCTCTGAGAGGGGATGCTTGAGGTAGCTCTCCGCAAGGAAGATGATCTCCCTTATGGTGGAATCCTTCTGGAATTCGGCCCTTTCGTCCGCCGTGTAGGTGCGCGGGACGATCTGTATCGGGGTGACATTGGCCTGCGGCGTTTCTGCTTCCGCGGGAGCCTCAGCGGCACCATCTTGGGCATCTGAGGCATCGCCGAGGAGCTCCGATAGCGGGATCTCCTCCTCGTCCTTTGCGATCGGCTGCGGGCGCAGGAACCTTATCGAGCAGGCACCCCCGTCGGGATCGGCCTTTATCGAGAGAAGCCCCCGGCACTGCCAGTAGTGGAGCGCGCGCAGGACATCCTTCTCCGTCTGGTTGAAATGGTCCGCGATGGCGGAGATGGTGCAGTCCGACGCGTGGCTTTTGGCGTTTCGCAATAGGTATAGGTACACTTTTACGAACTCGCCGTTCGCCGCGGGCATGTATTCGTCTATGAAGCAGTTCGGGACTGCCGTGTCGGTGCAAATGTCATCGCATATGAGCTGTATCTTGGGCATCGTTTTCCTCCCCTTTTGACGATAGAGATTATAGCACAATCATCCGGCGAATGGAAGAGGCAAAAACGCCGCGAACCTAGAGTTTTCAAGCACTTTCGGGTTTTCAACAGCCTGTGGATAACGTGGATATCTGCCCTTGAAAAGTTCACGCAGGATTATAGAAAAGGATAGGCCGATTGCAATAGGGCATGATTTTTGAGTTAGGAAAAACTATCCGCGAGGATGTAAAAATCCACAGCGCAAAATGGACAGCAATCCACGCCGCGCTGTGGATAATGTGGATAACTCACCCTCTCAGGAGGTCTTCTCCGATTTCGACAACGTTTCCGGCCCCCATTGTTATCAACAGGTCGCCGTTCACACAAATTTTTTTAAGAAATTTTTCGGCCTCCTCGAAGGTCGGGCAGTAGTATGCCTCGGTGCCGCGCTCTCTCAGCAATTGTACAATGTCGTTTGAACTTATGCCGTAGGTGTTGACCTCGCGGGCGGCGTAGATGTCCGTGAGCACGACGACGTCGGCGGCCGAGAGCGCGTCGGCAAATCCGTCGAGGAACTGGACAGTGCGAGAGTAGGTGTGCGGCTGGAACGCCACCACTATCCGCTCGTGCGGGCAGTCAGACGCCGCGGAGAGCGTGGCGCGGATCTCGGTCGGGTGGTGCGCATAGTCGTCGATTATCACCACGCCGCCCATGTCGCCCTTGTGCTCGAAACGCCGCTCAGTGCCTGTGAAATGCGAGAGTCCGCGTAAAATTAAATCAGGATTTATTTTCATGGCGCTGGCCAGCGCTATCGCGGCAATCGCGTTCGAGACATTGTGGATGCCAGGGATGTTCAGCCTCACGTCGGCGATGCGCTCGCCCCCGTGCATCGCGGTGAACGAGTAGCGAGAGAAGCCGTCGTGGCTGATGTCCTTCGGGTAGAAGTCGAATGAGCTGTCCATCCCGTAGGTGATGACTTCCTGCGGGAGGCCGTCTGTAAGCTCCCGGTAGTTTTCGATCGCGCCGTTTATGATGGTCGCGCCGTCCGGCTTCGTGTTCCCGGCAAATTTCCGGAAGGAGCGGCGGATGTCGCCGATGTCCTTGAAGAAGTCGAGATGGTCCTCCTCGACGTTGAGGATCACGGTGTACTTCGGGCGGAAATCCAAAAAGCTGTTTGAATATTCGCAGGCTTCCGCGAGAAACAGCGGCGCCTTTCCGATTCGAAGGTTGCTCCCGATCGAGGGGAGGATGCCGCCGACCGTTATCGTCGGGTCCATCTGCGCCGCGAGGAAGATCTCGCCGAGCATGGAGGTCGTCGTGGTCTTGCCGTGCGTCCCGGCTACCCCAACGGAGTCCGGGTAGTTGTCCATGATCTGCCCGAGCAGCTGTGAGCGCGTAAGCATGGGAAGCCCGAGCGCTTGCGCCTGAATCAGTTCTGGGTTGTCCTGGTGTATCGCTGCGGTGTAGACGACGAGGTCGATGTCAGACGTGATGTTTTCCGCGCGCTGCCCGTAGCAAATGTTAATTCCTTTTTTGACAAGCGAGTCCGTGAGCGCGGACTCGTGCGCGTCAGACCCTGAGACCGCAAAGCCGCGGCTGCAGAGCATTTCCGCGAGCGCGCTCATGCTGATGCCGCCGATGCCGATGAAGTGGACATGGCAGGGTTCGCTGAAATTTAGTTGATACATGGAAATCCCCTCTCTTATCATAAAATTAAACCTATATTTAATATTTTACCGCAACATTTTTCGGGCACCACCGCAGGGCGTGTGCCGTTCTTACTTATTATTACTATAACAGAAATCTTTAATGTGTGCATTAAGAAAAGTTGTTCGAAAAAATCCGCGTCGGGGCACGTATTCCTCCTTGATGTGAGAAAAGTGAGAGAAAAATTGACAAAAAATGCGAAAAATATTGTAGTTTTCCCGTCATTGTGGTACAATTTTAAAAAATAGGACAGTGACCCCCTGTTAGACGGACGGAAAGAGGGGCAGTTTCAAAAATAACGATAGCTCAGGCCGTCGGTAAGATAAGGAGAGATACGTATGAAGATTACAGATGTGAGGATTCGGAAGGTCGAGAAGGAAGGAAAGATGAAGGCGGTCGTCTCCATCACGATCGATGACGAGTTTGTCGTCCACGACATCAAGGTCATCG
>JAJQIQ010000100.1 GCA_021199135.1 Clostridiales bacterium
CGCCCCGAGAATTTCGAGGACATCGTCGCGGGGATCTCGCTCTACCGCCCGGGCCCGATGGATTTCATTCCGGACTACATAAAAGGAAAAAACAATCCCGGGGAGATAACATACGTCACGCCCGAGCTTGAGCCGATCTTGAGGGAGACTTACGGCTGCATAGTCTACCAGGAGCAGGTCATGCAGATATTCCAGCGCCTCGCGGGGTACACGATGGGGCAGGCCGACAACATTCGCCGCGCGATGAGCAAGAAGAAGCAGTACGTCATCGACGAGGAGAGACAGGCCTTCGTATACGGCGATGAGGCGCGGCAGATTGGGGGCTGCGTCGCAAACGGGATTGACGAGAAGGCCGCAAACCGGATTTACGATTCGATGGTGGACTTCGCGAAGTACGCCTTCAACAAATCCCACGCGGCGGCCTATGCGGTCATCAGCATGCAGACCGCCTGGCTCAAGTGCTACTACCCGGTCGCGTTCATGGCGGCGCTCATGACATCGGTCATCGACAACTCGGCCAAGGCGGCGCAGTACCTCGCCCACTGCAAAGAGATGGGGATACAGGTGCTCCCCCCGGACGTCAACGTCGGCGAGGGGACTTTCACCGCCGAGGGCGGCAACATCCGCTACGGGATGTACGCGATAAAATCGCTGGGAAGGACCTCGGTCGATAAGATAATAAACGAGAGGAAGGCCGGCGGGCCTTACCGGACGCTCCTCGACCTCATCGAGCGGACGGAGGGCACAGACATAAACAAGCGCGCGATGGAAAATTTGATAAAGGCCGGAGCCTGCGACAGCCTGGACGGCACCCGCAAGCAGATGGTGCTTTCCTGCCCGACGATGATGGACGACGTCGCGCACCGCAAGAAGAACAACATGTCCGGGCAGATGAGCCTCTTTGACATCGCCTCCGACGAGGATAAAAAAGATTTTTCGGTGAAGTATCCGGACAGCGGGGAATTTTCAAAGGACATGCTGCTGGGATTCGAGAAAGAAGTCCTCGGGATTTACCTGAGCGGCCACCCGCTCGACGACTATGCCGAGAGGATGAAAAATACCGTCACGGCCCAGGCGATAGATCTCGTCCGCGACGACGAGACCGGCGCGGTGAAGATAGCGGACGGCGAGCACGTGGTCGTGGGCGGCAGCGTCGTAGAGAAGAAGATAAAATACACGAAAAACAACCAGGTCATGGCCTACCTCACCCTCGAGGACCTGACCGGGAGCATAGACATTATCGTGTTTCCGAAGCCCTACGAGAAGTACCAGCAGTTCATCGCCGAGGACAGCCGCATCTTCGTCGCGGGGCATGCGTCGGTCGACGACGCCCAGGGCGACGGGAGCGTCATCTGCGAGAAGATCGCCCCGCTCGACGCCACGAAAAAGGAGGTCTGGCTGCAGTTCGGGACAAAGGACGAGTTTTCGCAGCGCGAGCAGGAGCTGTACGCCATCCTTGGGAAGCCGGACGGCGCGGACGAGGTCGTCATCTACGTGGCGAGCCCGCGGGCGGTCAAAAGGCTTGGCTCAGGGCGAAGGATAAGGGCAGACGGGGAGCTCATGTCGGCGCTCTCGGCGTTCGTCGGAGAGAATAATTGCAAAGTGGTCGAAAAGCCGCTTGAAAATTTTCTCTGATGGGTGTAGAATATAAAGAACTTGCGAATTTAAGAAAAACACAATGCCAAAAAGAAAAATTAAATCTTGATTTTATAAATGGTTCGCTAGGTACGAGAAAAGGAGGGACTTGTGATGGCGAAAGAAATCAAAACAATAGGCGTACTTACGAGCGGCGGCGATGCCCCGGGGATGAACGCGGCGATCCGCGCGGTGGTCCGGCAGTCGCTTTTCCGCGGGAAAAGGGTTGTCGGCATCAAGAGGGGCTACGCTGGCCTGCTGAACGAGGAGATCATCGAGATGGACGCAAAGAGCGTCTCCGACACGATCTCGCGCGGCGGCACGATCCTGCAGACCGCCCGCTGCATGGAGTTCATGACGCCGGAAGGGACGCAAAAGGCAGCGGATGTCTGCCTCAAGCACGGGATCGACGCCATCGTAGTCATCGGCGGGGACGGCTCGTTCAAGGGCGCCCAGAGGCTCGCTGGCCTCGGGATAAACACGATCGGCATCCCGGGCACGATAGACCTCGACATCGCCTGCACGGACTACACCATCGGCTTCGACACCGCGGTGAACACCGCGATGGAGGCGATCGACAAGGTCAGGGACACGTCCACTTCCCACGAGCGCTGCTCCATCATCGAGGTCATGGGGCGCGGCGCCGGCCATATCGCGCTCTGGTGCGGCCTCGCGAACGGCGCCGAGGAGGTTCTTCTCCCGGAGAAGTACGACTTCGATGAGCAGCGCCTCATCGACCAGGTCGTAGAGGCCAGGAAGAGCGGCAAGCAGCACTACATCATCATCAATGCCGAGGGGATCGGGCATTCCCAGAGCATGGCCAAGCGCATCGAGGAGGCGACCGGGATAGAGACCCGCGCGACCATACTCGGCCACATGCAGCGCGGCGGCAGCCCGACCTGCAAGGATCGCGTCTACGCGACGACGATGGGCGCCATGGCTGTCGACCTCATCTGCGAGGGCAAGAGCAACCGGCTGATCGCCCACAGCGGCGGCAAGTTCGTCGACTTCGACATCGACGAGGCGCTGGCGATGGAGAAGGGCATCGATGAATACATGTATGACATCTCTAGGTCGCTGGTATAACTATTGACAGTTTGTCGCGCAATAGCGTTATTCGGAGGCTGTCCGCATGGGCAGTCTCCTTTTTTGGGGGAGAGGCATGGTTACTAGCACATCGAATCCGCTGGTAAAAAACCTGGTGGCACTGGGAAAGCAGCCGAAGGAGCGCAGACGGCAGGGCGTATTCCTCGTCGAGGGGGTGCGGATGTGCCGCGAGATCCCGAAAGGGTGGCTGCGCGGGCTCTACGTCTCGGAGAGCTTCATCGAAGGCGGCGGCCATGCGGCCGCGCTCGAAGGGCGCGAGCATACTGTCCTCTCCGACCGGGCCTTTGCGGCTGCGTCCGGCACGAAGACCCCGCAGGGCATAATGGCTGCGGTGAAGAGGCCGGAATATGAATTTGACGATCTGCTCTGTGGGGAAAAAACGTTGCTCCTCATCCTGGAAAAAATCCAGGACCCGGGAAATCTGGGGACGATGTTCCGCGCGGGGGAGGGCGCGGGCGTCACCGGGATCATAATGGACCGGGAGACGGTGGATATCTTTTCGCCGAAGACCGTGCGCTCCACCATGGGCAGTATTTTCCGCGTGCCATATTTTGTCGCGGACGGCCTTCCTGCGGTTCTCGCAGAGCTTAAAGGGAGGGGCATAGCGCTTCACGCCGCGCATTTGGGCGGAGCGGTTAGTTATGACGAACCCGACTACCGCGGCCCCTGCGGATTTCTGATTGGAAACGAGGCCCAGGGACTCTCAGACGCGCTTGCGGATATGGCAGATGAGAAGATTTATATCCCGATGGCGGGGCAGGTGGAGTCATTGAACGCGGCGGTCTCCGCGTCGGTTCTTTTGTATGAGTGCAGCCGCCAGCGCCGAAAAAATAAATTTATAAAATAAATTAAAGGGTCGCAGAATGAGGATATGGTTCAAGCTTTGGAAAAATTCGCGCATGACGGGCAGCGAGGTCATCGAGGACAGTTCGGACGAGACGCGCACACACAAGGTTTTTTCGGCGCTCGATACGGCGTGCAAGCGGTTTGACCTCGAAAAGCCCATCTGGCTCGACAGCAACGTCGAGGAGTTTCAGAGGCGCGCGCGGACGCGTTTTTCAGGCGACAATTTCATCGAGGAAATCCCGTTTGACTATCTGGAAATCCATGTGATAGAGGAAGACTGAAATCTCAGCGGCAAAGCCCGTGTCCAATTGGTGAAAATGATGAAAATTTTATGAAAAATTGCACTTTTATAGTACCATTTTACGAGAGAATGTGCTATAATAGAAGCAAATATAGACAAGGGTATATAAATTTAAGCCCACATGACTGTGGATAATTTACAAAAAAATACTTCCAGTTACCGGGGAAGAGGTGATCTTATGGATAACTTCCATGTTTTTAACGAGGATGTGGACAGTTGGGAGACGGTGATGTTCCTGTACAACTCGGCCTTAAAGGAGGTCGGGACGAAGCTGGAGATCCTCAACGACGAGTTTGTCCACATACACAAATACAATCCAATCGAATATATAAAGTCGCGCATAAAGTCGCCGGAGAGCATCGTAAAGAAGCTGAAGAAGGGCGGCTACGAGAGCAACATCGAGAACATG
The DNA here is from genome assembly GCA_021199135.1 of Clostridiales bacterium. Lineage (GTDB taxonomy): Bacteria > Bacillota > Clostridia > Lachnospirales > Lachnospiraceae > Roseburia. The sequence goes on from JAJQIQ010000100.1 coordinate 4,299, forward strand.
GTGACCTATGTCAAGGACATCGCGGGAATCCGCATCGTCTGCTCCTTCACGTCCGATATTTATCGGCTCGCGGAGATGATTGGCAAGCAGAACGACTTGACCGTGATCTCGGTCAAGGACTACATCAAGCATCCGAAGGAGAGCGGATACAAGAGCTTCCACATGATAGTCTCGGTGCCGATATTCCTGTCCGACCGCGTCGTGGACACGAAGGTCGAGGTGCAGATCCGCACGATCGCGATGGACTTCTGGGCGAGCCTCGAGCACAAGATTTACTACAAGTTCGAGGGGAGCGCCCCGGACTACATCAGCCGGGACCTGCGCGCCTGCGCGGAGA